>JADZBW010000301.1 GCA_020851885.1 Fimbriimonadaceae bacterium
ATTGACGGATTGGGTGATCGAGGATGGCAAACTGATTCTCGAAGGCGATGTGCATCCCAGGCTCCGATAAGGCAAGCAATTCCGGACTCGAACGAATTAAAGTGATCGCTAGGAGACAACCATGCGATTCTTCCCCAAACTGATTGCCCTTTCCGCTTTGACCTTTGCCGTCGCTATTGCCCCGGCTCAGGACCTCACCAGCTTCCTGAAGGAGGGGAAATACCCCCAGAAGATCAAGCCCGCCGATCTGGGGGAGGACATGCGCGCGATGAAGATCGTGTATGAGAAGCAAGGTGGTGGCGGAGACATCTTCTCCATGCTCATGAATCCCTTGATGATGATGATGGGGTCCCTTGGGCAAGCGACAACAGGTGGAGATACCAAGCCGGAAGACCCTCAGCAAGCGGCGGCAATGGCGTTTTTCGATCGGATGGGAATCAGTTGGACGAACGGCTCGACCGTGAAGGTTTTCGATCAGGATTTCCTGGTGACCTACTCCGTTCAGATCAACTTGCTGGAGGCGACGAAGAGCAAGAATCCGCCCGACATAAGCAAGATGGACCTCGTCTTAACGCTCATCAACACCAAGCAGATCGCGGCCATCACTCCTCGGTTGGATCTGACCAAAGCCGAGTGGATGAAGCCAAGTCCAACGCCTCCCCCAGGGGCCGCCGGAGGGGCGACGACGGCACCCGATATGCCTGAAGATCGCAGCCAGACGATCTCGAACCTAAAGCAAGCATCGATTGCCATGTTGATGTACGCCGGGGACTATGACGACGTTATTCCCTACGTCCAAAGCACGAAAGCGGCGTTCGAAGTCCTGATGCCTTATGCGAAATCGAAGGACATCTTCAAATCGCTGAACACCAACGGCAGCAAGATTCTACTGAATATGGCGGTGGCAGGGGTCAACATGGGGTCGATCCAGAATCCAGTCGAAACCGTTCTCTTCTACGAATCGAAAACTTGGCCCGATGGCACTCGCGCGGTTGCCTTTTGCGATGGACACGCAAAGATGGTCGGGGAAGGCGAATGGGAATCGCTCAAAGCCAGTTTGAATTTGAAACTGGCCAAGTCCGGGAAGCCATTGCCTGCAACCTTGGGCTCGGCTTGGGATGGGGGCTAGGTATTATTTAGCCTCCCTGGGCGAGTGGCGAAATTGGTAGACGCGCTGGATTTAGGTTCCAGTCCTTCACGGGGTGAGAGTTCGAGTCTCTCCTTGCCCACCAGTTCAAACGGATCTCCGAACTCTAGGATCTCCAGCCCTCATGGAGATATAGCAAGGAGTTGCGCGTGGGACACGCGCGATCCATGGGGATCTCAGCACATCAGCGGGCCAAGCCTGGGATCGCCGAATTTATTCGGCCCAATTCCGAAGAGGTCTCCATGTGACCTGGGACACGCGCGATCCACGGGGATCTCAGCACATCAGTGGGCCAAGCCTGGGATCGCCGAATTTATTCGGCCCAATTCCGAAGAGGTCTCCATGTGACCTGGGACACGCGCGGTCCATGGGGATCTCAACACATCAGCGGGCCAAGCCTGGGATCGCCGAATTTATTCGGCCCAATTCCATCGGCCAAGTGGCAGCGATCGCGATCTTCCCCGCTCCCCGAATTGTTAGACCAGATCAACCTTAGACCATGTCGAATCCAGTAACGCATTGACTCAAACTCCGATGGCAGACAGGGGCACCAACCGCAATGTCCGCTGCCCCGATTCACCCGGTGGAGAAAGCTCGGCCAAGGCGGGAAGCGTCTGGATCTTGAGTTCAAGAGTTGTCGACTGATCATCGGCAATCGCGCTTAGGGCTTGTTGGGACGGGTTTGCGATCCAGGACTTGGCCGCTTCTTCCAAACCGACTTTGGAGGCAAGCGCGATGAGAACAGGATCGGTTAATGGAGGCGGCATGTGGGCGACTGCACTGCGGAGTTCCTCATATCTGGCGACTATTACGGCTTTGTTCGAGGCGTGCTCGACTCGGTCTTGGAAGAACGCACCGGCGACAACGGGGTCTTAAAGTGTTTCGATGTCCCCTACGGACCGACGGGAAGTCAGAAGGCAATCTTCTCCCCGTTCGAGGCGCTGGAAAAAGCAGCGCTCGTGCGGCATTGACTCGAACGACGAAGCACCCACCTCTATGTTTGAGCTCGCTGGCATGTTCCCCCACTTGTTCGAACGGCGCTCCAAAACCCAAGCAGGGTACCCACGCCACGAACTGTGCTTGTCGCGAGAGGTCATGGACTGGTGGAAAGCAGGTCGCCCGATTTCCACGTTACGGGGGTGGCAAGCACAACAACTACCCGCCGGGACCCCTTCCGTGACTAGGGCTTGACAGCGCTTGGGCTTCGTCGACGCCGAGCAACTCGCCTGACGGCGAAGCCGGTGCCTACGAAGAAAACAGCCGCAACGCCGCCCAGAAACAGCGGTACCCAGGGAGAAAAAGGACGGTTGAAGACATCCGTTGACGCTTGGTCTACCACGAACTGGCCGTTGTGCCACTTGCCGAGTTGCCGAGTGATGTTGTCGCGGATGAACGCGCCCTCCTTCCAGCCTCGGTCGAAATCCTTTGCCGTCGGTTTTTCGGTTGAGTATTCGACGGTCGAGACCAGCCGCTTCGTCTCGACTCCACC
>JADZBW010000302.1 GCA_020851885.1 Fimbriimonadaceae bacterium
TGGCTGGTTCTCGATGAGTTTCAGACGTCCATCGGCTTGAATGCCGAACACCGCGATGGCATCCTTGCCCCGAATAGAAGCGTAAGCGAATGGTTTCTTGGAGTGAACTCGAATCGCGGCCATCGACATGCCGTTTTTCGGCTCGGCATGATCCAAGGCAGACAGGGTTTGCAGAGGGCTCAAAGCCCCGGTATCCGTATTTCGTCGAAAGACGGATATGGTTAGGGCCAATTCATTGGCGCAGTAAAGGTGGCGACCTCGCGGGTCCATCGCAAAGTGCCTGGGGCCAGCGCCTGGTTCCGCCTTCACCGAAGGGATTGGGGTCAACTTGCCCGGCTTGTCATCGAGACGAAATCCCAGGATTTCATCCGTCCCAAGATCGCAAGCATAGAGCAACTTGCCGGATGGATCAGCGCTCGAGAAATGCATGTGCGGCCGCTCTTGACGTTGCTTGTTGGGTCCAGAACCCTTGTTGGCAAATCGGTCGGACACTTTGCCCAGAGAGCCATCGCCCAGGATGGGAAGCAGCGTCAAAGCGCCACCCCCGTAGGCGGAGATGAACGCCCACTTCCCGCTGGGATCGATCGAGATATGGCAGCTTCCTCCGCCATCGAATGTGACGGTGTTCAGCTTCTTGAGTCCCTCGGCTTGGACTTTGAACGAGGAGGCTTCGCCGGAGCTGTACTCGTTCACCGAATACAGGAACTTACCGCTCGGATGGATGGCAATATAGCTGGGAGCGGTTGCCTCCACGGCGAGGACTGGTTCAGATAACTGCCCAGTCTCGGAGTCGAGCACCACCCGATAGATTCCTTTGCTGCCCGCCGGATCAGTGTAGGTGCCTATATACATGGTTTCTGTATCACTTGCCGAAACGTGCATTGCAAAGGCTAAGAGGGTTCCGAGCAGCATTCACGCGTTCTACCTTGTCTCAGGGGCTCGACATTTCCGAACAGGGGATCGAACCTCGCGACGAGATCCCATTCCCAGCCCCTTGACCAAGTCGAGTGCCGGTCCTGTTGGCGGCCCCTAGTTGCCGAATAGCCTGCCTTCGGTGATCTCAAATCGGCACTGTCCACCCTCGTTGACGGCCACTCCCCAACCATGAGGAGTGCTGAAGAAGTAACGCCCTTCTTTGGCGACGGCGGCTCTCCGCTCGACCGCGTCGTAATCAAAGCCCGGGAAGGCAAGAGCCAGACCATACGCCGCCAAGGCTCGGGCGTAGTGAGACCCGCACTCGAACTCGTTCCACGGGTTCCTTCGCGTGCCGTCATAGCGCTTGCGAATCCCCTTCACGATCTCCAACGATTCCGCCACGCGTCCTTCAAACGCCAAGTGGGTCGCCACTTGATACTCGATCCCCGTCCAAACCTCATCGGAGTAAACGAACGGAAAGACGGGCCGGCCGCCGTTTGGCCACGAGCAGAGAATCAAGCCAGGCTCATCGGCAACGGCGAAGACCCGCTGAAGGTTCTCATGATTGCCCAAAGGATTCCTGAAGTTGTATTTGTAGATCGCATCGAGGGCCGTTTCGATCAGCTTCGGGTCGACCAGATCGCCAAGTCCGGCCACGCGCGCACTGACCTGTCCAAATATCTGGTCGCTTAAGCAACCATGCCCATGCTGATACTTCGGAGCGTCGGATTCGGTGTTGGCGCTTTCTTGGATGAAAAACTCGCCATTCCAAAGACGCGCTTCGGTCAGCTGCTGGCCCGATTCAAGGAGCGCCTGGTACTTGTTGGCCGATTCAATGTCGCCAAGATATCGACTGATCGCCTCCCCTGCTTTCAAGGCGGCCAGATAGAAGAACTGGGTCAAGGGATTGGGACCCTGGAAGTTGATATCGTAGGTATTGTGTTGGTCGCCATCGACCAGCCCATCACGATCGCGGTCCCATTGAACCCAGGCATACTCGAGGGCGCGCTTGGCGCTTGGCCAAAGCTCCCTCAGCATGGCTTCGTCGCCAGATAGCCGCCAGTCTCGATAGAGTTGGACGATGCCGCCCAACTGGCCGTCGCTCGCCGCATGCCAGAGTTTGGATTCCGACGCCAATGGCAAGGGAAGGCGGAAGTTCATGGCTCCTTCTTTGCCGAGGGGACCGCAGTTGAAGTTGTTTCGATAGTCGGCGTTTCGCATGCTTCTTTGCATCGCCGGGAACAAAAAAGCCTGGGTCAAAGCATAGTTCCAAACATGGGAGCAGGTACCCGAGCAGCATCCCTCTTGGGGTGAGCAGCCTTCCCAAGCCCAAAAGGTGCCGTCCTCAAGCTGGATCACCGTTGGTGAATGAAGAATGGAGGCGGTGGCGCTGATCGACTGGATGACCTCGGGCGGCAGGGTCGATGTGAAGAGCGCCGTCTCGAATGCCTGCGTCCGACGACACAACTCGTCATACCGCTCAAAGAACTCGGAGGCGGCGTCCCAGGCAGTCTCCCACTGGGTGGCATAGAAAGGCTTCCAAGTGGATCCACGATGCTCATCCTCGCCGCCCCAATACTTGGTGGCAACCGGGAACACCCACGAGATGAAGAATGGAATATCTACCTCGGCCCCTGGCGCCAATCTCGTCGTCGCGCATAAGGACCCTGCGGCCCGATGTGGAGAAGGCTCTCCGGCTCCACCCACCTTCCCGGTCTCCCTAAACTCATTCCAGAAGGACTGCACGGCATCAAACCAGGCGCCCTTTGGCCATTGAGGCAGACATTCAACGGTAGACCAGGTCGTGGTGATGGCGGCCGTACCCCTTGAAGGATCGGTTGCACCGAACCGTTCATTGGAGAATCGAATGCCACGGAGGTGGCGCCCATCGATGTACTCATTGCGGCATCGATCCGGGTCCTCCGTTGTTTCGGGCCGGGAATCGCCGATTGGGTTCATCATCGTCCAGCCAAGAGAGAGATCGACGGGGACATCCGTCGTGTTTTTCAGTCGGTAGGTGAGACAGGCTCCCGGAAAACCCGATGACCTTTCGTCGAGGGGGATCAAGGGATTGAAAGCACAGAGTTCGACTTCAAGCGGAAACCCCTTCTTGCGGAATCGCACTCTCGCCAACGGAAAGGTTCCGGAGAATTCCACTTCCTCAAAACCTGGCAAGCCGTCCATTTGTTTAAAGAACTGGCCCTGCCCATAGGACCAGAATCCGGAACCTTCACCCGTCCAGTCTCGTACTCGTGGTCCTTGGACGGTCAAAGCTTGCGATTCGCTCCCTTCCGGTTTGACCCAAAGGGCGGGGAAAGTGTGTTCGAA
>JADZBW010000303.1 GCA_020851885.1 Fimbriimonadaceae bacterium
CGATGAAGGCGAACTGAAGAAGTTCGTTCAATTTCACGATGGGCTGATCCTCCATAGCCTCGAAGACACGGCCAGACCTTGTCCGGAAGTCGTCACGAAGGAGCAGGATCAAAAGCTCTGTCCAAGCTGCTCGGAACGGCTGACGCCCTATCGCTACATGTACTCGTCGGAGGTCCTCCTGGACGAATGCGATACTTGTTACGGGGTCTGGGTTCAGGATGGCGAACTCGAGAAGATCGCTGATTACCTCGATCAGATCGAAGGTTCGATGACCCCAGAAAAACGAGACATTCTGGTCGCAGCATCGACCGATCTTCACGCAAGTTTGCGTTCGCGAAAGAATCGCGCCAAGAGCTTGGTCTCTTATTGGAATTTGATCGGACAAAGGCGAACGGGCCGTCCCTATTAGGTCCATCGCTTGAACTTCTCAAAACGTATCCTATACTGAAGCTAATCTCCAACGGGAGAGGAGTTTGGGATGTCCTGGAAAACAAAAGACGACTTGGGGTTGTCACTGGTTGCGCATGTTCACGATTCGCTGAAAATCGAGGATAAATACCGGCTGGATCAAGGCCGAGGGTTCACCTGGTGGGCGGGAGATTTCTCGCAAACGATTTGGTCCGACCTGGGGATCTTCCACAACATGGCCAACTTCTTCCGCATTCATTCGGAAATCGAGTTGCTCAGTTGCGACGGCCATGCCGCCGAGTGTGAGATTCCATTGATTGAAGCAATGGCGGATGCCACATTCAGCGCCTTGATCTATGACAAGGCGAAGGACAAGTACAAACTGCATTGCAGCGTCTATGCCTCCTATGACAATGAAGAGTGGATCAAGCGTGTGTTCCTTGGCGCGGTGGGCCTGCAACTGTCTGAAGCTCAGCACACGGCCAAGATGCTGGCCGAGCGCTTGCATGTGTCACCAGCGAACTCAGTGCATCCTTTGGCGGGGATGCGAGAGCATGCCCATCCGATGGTCGAGGCTGACGAGAGGTTTTTCAAGCCTTGGGGGAGCCAACCAAGCAAGTGGCAAGGTAGCAACGAGTGGGAAGAGGCTCGTCAGGCAGTCCGTCGAATCTGCGTCGGCTGTAAGACGGATGACGCGAGCTACCTCGAAGCGGACTTTGAATGGCACCACGGGGAGCAGGGGGTCATGGTGAAGTTGATGCTCAATGCGACAGAACCACATCCCACCCTGGGCAACGGCCTGGCCTGCCGACTTGTGATTCCGGTCAACATGCTTGCCGGCACACGCGCTCATTTGGCGTTGCATATCAATGAAATGGAGCGCAAAGACTGGAACTGGTGCCATGACGTTGGCTCATGGTGTGTGCGAGGGGTGGATCTCGCCTTCGACTGTTTCATACCGAACATCTCCTATGCCCCGGGAATCCTCGCGGAGATGGCGCATGACATGGGCACCCGGGCACGCTGGCTCAACGAAAAATGGCAGGAAATGATCATCGGTTCCGTCGCCCATTGATCGATAGCCGCTTTCGGTTGGGCTTCTTTGATTGGGCCACGGCAAGGGCCTTGTCGATCCACAATCGCAGTTCTACCGGGTCCTCAAGAACATCGGCAGGCAACTCCCAATAGCCCATGGGAGTTGGCGAATCGTACGGAAAGAACGGCATCATTCCTTGCATTTCAAAGTCCGCCTGATTTAATTCGGAGACTTTGAAAAAGAGCTTGTCCTCCGCGATGAGGGCAAAAAAGAGGTCGGCCGAGTAGATTCCGACTCCTCCAAACATCGCTTTGGTCCGAATGGGAACGCATGCCGAAAGGCGCTCCTCCACGAATTCTCGAAACTGCGGGCTGAATCCCATCGATGAGGCTCCCAATCAGACGTTACCCAAGCCCGCTCGACTTGCCGAAGAACCCAAAGACCTAGGACGTAGAAACTCGCCCAAAACACGGTCGTCCAAGATGTACTTTCCCCTATGGAGGTCATTGAATCCATGTTTAGAAACCGAGCATTACTCTTCACCACTGCTTTCGGCCTTATTGCCGTTAGCGCTTACGCTATCGTCGACACGCGCCGCGTCAGGGTCGAGAGTGAAGATGGCCGCCGAGAATATCGTCGAATCGACCATGACGGTCAGGTTCGCCTGGTTCGCCGACTTTCCGACAAGCCCTGCATTCAGGGAATGTCCTGGGGCTATGACCGAAACGGGATCTGGGTTGATCGTGGATGTCGAGCCGAGTTTGAGATCGGAACGCCCGATCGCTGGGACAATGGGCGAAACGATCGGTGGGATAACCGACGGAACAATCAGGATCATGGCGTGACATTCCGTCTTGAGAGCCAAGATGGCGGCCGCGAGTCCAAGCGCATCGACACGCGAGGCGGCGTCAGAATGGTTCGGCAGCTCAGTGATCGGGACTGCGTTCAGGGCAGAACCTGGGGGTTCGATCGCGATCGAGTCTGGGTTGACAGAGGTTGCCGAGCGATCTTCGAGGTGGGAGGCCGAAACGGTAACGGCTATGGGTCTGGACGGCGCGACTGGAACGGTCCATCCTGGATACCTGGCCGCTACAGTGGCTATGACAATGGCCGCGAGTTCCTCCTCGTCATCGATAGGAATGGCAGCGCCAATCTGAGAAGGCGCGATGACCGCGGATGGGGCAACGACGAGTCTGGGTACTGCGAAGACGACACCATCTACGTTGGAAACTGGATCTACCAGATGGGCCGCAGCGGCAATAACGTCCAACTTCAGTCGAAGTGGGACAGCAAGAGGCGGATCTCTCTCAAGCGTCTTTAACCTCGAATCAATGAGAGGCCCCAATCGGGGGCCTTTCACTTTTGAACCAAGAAGGGCTACGATTCAGCAGTGGAAAAGCACCTGTACGATGTCGCGCCCGCAAACGGATACCCCCTTGAGTATGGGGTCCTCGTGGCGTCATTACAGGACGGCACTCGCGAATGGCGATCTGAACTCGGCGAGGTTTCCGAAGAGGAAATCGTCTGGCAGCCCTTTGAACGAGGACACAGCATCGGCGCGCTCATCCTCCACATGATCGACGTAGAGGCGTTTTGGATCGAAACGGCAGCCCTGGGTCGCGAGCGGCCAGCAGGGGAAGCCGAGGAATTGCTGAGCGACCAAATCAATCAATATGGGTTCGACTGGGTCGTCCCTCCCAAGCGACCCTTGAGCTACTATCTCGCACTCCAAGACAAGGTTCGGGCCCGCACTCTGGAGAGCATCAAGGATTTCCCCGATCCTTCGACCGTCATCACAAGGGACGGCTGGTCGGCAAGCATGACCCTGCGATGGATTCTCAATCACGTGATCAACCATGAGGCTTATCACGGCGGCCAAGCCGTAATGCTGAAGGCGATGTACGACAAATCAAGGACAATTGGCTGATTGCCATCCCGCACGGATTGACCTGCCCGTAGAATCTGGATAACAACGATGTTAATGCCTTCCCTACTCCTTGCTTCGGTCTTCTTTTCAAACTCGACGCCCCTGGATCCCGAACGGCTCAATCCACAGCCGATCGCCTCTTTCGACGGCAATGTCTGGGCAGGGTTGACTCTCAACGGGATCACCGATCGCGAAATCAAGAAGAAGTATCGAACGGAAAAGGGTGCGGTGCGTCCGGAGGCGCTCAAAATCACTACGACTTCCGACAGCGGCGTGCGCGTGGATGCGCTGCTCGACGGTCGAGGCGACAAGGCGGTCATGCAGGCCATCCGAATAGGCTACGACCGGTCGGTCGACATCGAAAAGCTGGGCGATGAACTTCATGAGAAGCCGGTTCGATTGTTCACTCGTGAACGCCACGAAGATTGGTGGATCGAAGCATTCGTCGATCATGGAATCATTGCTTTGGTAATCGAGGGCCAGTGCGACACCTTCTACTTGACAAGCCCTGACCGAACCGGGATGGCCTTGCGAGACTTCGGTGATCGCCAGACCTTGGTCACGGAGCCGCCCGATCCCGGGGCAAACTGGGATCGCGTCCTTCGATTCGGATATACCAGCGCCTCCGTCACGGTAGGGTCCTCCAAGCCGGACGAACTGGATGCCGATGGTCGCCGACGCATTGGCAACCGATTGAAGAACCTCGCAGAGAGCCTGCGCGAGCCAAGCCTACGATACAGTTCCGGCTCCTCTGACCGACTGTCCATATCCGTTAGCTCGGACAAATTCGACAAGGACGGGGAGGCGAATTTCACGGTTTCCGTGGGCATCAGCGCGAACACCCCCTACGGCCAGTTCGATGAAACGGCATCTCGAAGCAGGAAGATCGGGAGCAACTATGACCGACGGTTATCGGACCTCCTGGAAGACGCTTTCTATGAACTTGCAAGAGACGTTCGCAATAAGATTCAGCGCTTGGGACCGCCACCTCGCGATGCGAGTCGAAAGAGATTTATGGATCGCCTGATGGATGCGGCCACACGCAAGCCAAATTAGCGTCGCTCGATCTCACGCCAGATATTGCGGACTTCGATTTGTGGATACTCCGCCATGATCGTTTCAATCCGATTGAAGAGACTCTCTACGTGCACGGCGTCATTCGAAACGGTGGCAATGCCCAGCGTTGCATTTCCCCAAAGATCGTGATCGGCGACTTCGGAAACGGCAACCTGGCAGGTGCGGCGCATGCGCTCGATCAGAGGTCGCACAACGTGGCGCTTCCCCTTGAGCGAATCCGCAACTAACGCGATTTGAACCTCCATGATGCCGACCATCATAGGCCCATTCTGGTTCACAACGAGCTATCGATGGGGATAACGGCGGGGCGAATGACATCTGCTTGGTACCCTTCTAGGCGTGGATCCGCTGGATTATTGGAAGAACTGGGCGATCATTGCCGCAGGCGTCGTTGCTCTAACGACATTCCTGACCGGTGTGCTTGAGTATGTGCGCCAGGGCCACCAGCATCGGGCTCAGAACTTCGTGCAGATGCGACGTAGGTTTTTGGAGACTCCCGAGTATCGGAGGATCTTAGACCAACTCGCGATCGACAACACCACCTTGAAGGAAGAGAGCGTTCAAGAGAAGCGCAACTTTGTCGGTTTCCTGGAGGAAGTTGCCTTGATGGTGAATTCGCGCCTGATCAAGCGCGAGGTCGCCCACTATATGTTTGGCTACTACGTGGTGCTGACTTCCAAGAGCGAGAACTTCTGGTATGGACTCGATCGAGAAAGCCAATACTGGACCGTCTTCCGCGAATTTGCCGCCGAGATGGATGAACTCAACATCCACCAACCCCACGCCAAGCAGCTTCACTTCTGACCTCAGAGGCGTCGGATCCAAACCTGCATGTGGTTTGCGCCGCGGTTATTCCAGGCGTAGTAGGGAATGAACTTGGCGGCCGCCTCCTGAATCTGAACGTCGTCGACCTCGGCATAGAGTTGGTCGGCAAATTCAAGGCCGTCCCTAACCCCACTCACGGCAAGAGCCTGGATCCCTTCGAGCATCGTGGCCGACTCAACGGCGACATCGATATCCAAGTCGGCGGCGAAGAGTTGCGGCTCGAAGCCCAGATCGTGCTCCTCCGCGGCATAGACCAGGGGACCAAAAGCGAGGCATACCCGCCCCAAGTCGTCCTTGACCCGCGGGTTGGCGGCAACCCAACGTGGCTTCATTTCGATCTTGAACTTGGCGATGTCGCCTGGCTCCCATCGCTTCCGTACGACGATGTAACCGCTTTCGAATTCCGCCTCTCGTTCAAGGCCAGGGATGTCGGTTTCAACGTCATCGGCCCAATCCGGGATTCGGAAGCGAACTTCGCCGTCCACTGGCCGCTCCGGGTCGATATAGAGCGTGAAATCTCCTGACCAAGGGTAATCAGAGACGGCCCGCACCTTCGTCTTAACGCCCCCCAATTCCATCGTGGCCTCAAAGCCAACGGGAATATGGATCAGCAGGCAACGGTCTTTGACTCCGACTGCATAGTGTCCCACGTTGCCGATCAGTCTCGCAATATTGGGTGGACAGCAGGCGCAACCGAACCATGGAGACCGGGCATGTCGGCCACGGCTTTCCAATGGATTGTCGTAGAAGAAGCGGGATGTGTCCAGGGAGATCCCCGCAAGGGCGCCGTTATACAAAGCCCGTTCCATGGTATCGGCATACTCCGATTCACCGGTCGCCTCCAGCATCTTGTGAGCCCAGAACACAAGCCCGATCGAAGCGCAGGTTTCCGCATAGGCGCTGAGGTTCGGCAGGTCATAGTCGAAGGTAAAGCCTTCGTTATCGCCGCTGGGTCCAATCCCACCCGTCACATACATGCGACGATGGGTCAAGTTGCGCCAAGTTCTCGTGAGTGCATCGCTCAATGCCGCATCGTCCATGTCCATCGCGAGTTCGGCGGCCGCAATGTACAAGTACATGGCACGGACCGCATGTCCGACGACCTCGGTGTGTTCGCGAATGGGGGCGTGGTCTTGGAGGTATTCACCCACGTACTCGCCATCTTTGCAGAGCATCTTTTCCATGTAGGGAGCGAGTTTGATGGACTCCTCATCGATCATTTCGTCGAGGTAAGGGCTGGGGCGCTTGCCACGCTCCTCAACCATCCAAAGCGCCAAGTCGCGATACTTGCGCTCACCGGTGGCCTTGGCGAGCTTGAGAAGTGCCAACTCGATCTCCTCATGTCCGCAGTAGGAGCGTCGTTTGCCAGGACCAAAGCGGGAATCCACATGGTCGGCGAACTTGATCGCGACATCCAGCAGCCGCCGATCCCCTGTCGCATCAAAGAAAGCGACGCCACCTTCGATGAGGTGCCCTCCGCAGTACATCTCGTGCATCATCGAAAGGTTTCGCCAGCGCAGCTCGGGGTGCATTAGCTGGAAGAAGGTGTTGAGGTAGCCGTCGGGCATTTGAGCACAGGCAACCACCCCGATCGTATGATCCACTTTGGTTTTGAGATCGGCGGAAGGCTCCAGCGACCCGTTGCCGAAGGAATAGGCGCAGGCCTCCAGCCACTTGTAGACGTCGCTGTCATTGAATCGATAGCCCTCAAACCCACCGGTTTCGCCAGCCGCGACCCGTTCGAAGTTCTTGAGCCGATCGGTCTTTACGAGCTGATCGTATTGGGCGAGGAGCCCATTCTGAACCATGGTCCGCTGCCAACGAGACCAGAACGGATCAGTCAGCCGGATATGTGAGAGGGGCAGGCTGGACATGTGGCGGGAGAAGGGAGACATCCCGCAAAGGCTACCACTGCCTGCGGCGAGAATTCCGGGGATGCCGCCGACCAACGCCACCTAAAAAGAATCCGCCATGAAGATCGCAGGCAAGAAGTACGACCGAAACATCGGCGTGCCAACCTAGGATCACTTTGGCCTCAGGCGCGAGGTGCCGAGATCAATAGCGGTGAAATACACGGTTCATGTCAGAGTAACCCGTAAAACCACAGGCCCGAAGATCCGGCAATAAACTGCCGAGACCCCGAGACTGAATCTGTTGTTGACTTAATCGAAGATTTGAAGGCAACTCCCTGATCCCAC
>JADZBW010000304.1 GCA_020851885.1 Fimbriimonadaceae bacterium
GAGGCTTGTGAATTCGAGTCCTTTCGAGGGCACGAAGCAGGCGGCGATGATCGAGGCCGGTCGGCTGGGAGACCCGGTCTTTGCCGGTGCTCTCAGCCGACAATTTGCGAGCAACAGCTGGCAGACGAGACTTGCGGCGGCAAAGGCGTTGACGATGCTCCCGGGTGACGAGGCGGCGGTGATAAGCATGACTTTCCTCCAAGAGATCGATCCAGAGGTTCGCTGGACGGTCACTTGCGGAGCCAATACGGCAAACAGCGTGGTCGTGAAGCGAATGCTGTGGTCGGCGGTAAACGATCCCAGCGATGCGGTGCGGGCCATGTCCTGTTGGAAGCTGATCGAATCTGGAAAGCCCAAGGATGCAAGCGAAGGATACAAGGGAGTTCGCGACGACAGCATCGGCGTTCGTCTGGAATTGGTCCAGCGCATGGGAGCCAGCCCGTCGCCCAAGCATCGAGATGCCCTCTTGGTGGCCATTGCCGATTCCTCATGGCTTGTTAGGGCAGCCGCTTTGAGTAGCCTGGCCAAGCAGTCTGAGCCCGTGAAGGTCGACGAGATCGGTAATGTCCTGGAGGACAAATTCCCGGCGGTCCAATTGGCACTATTGGATTTGGCGAAGGCGAAATCCTTGAGCCTTCCACCGGCCGCGATCGCAAATCTGAAGACGAGCCTCGACGCGCGGGTTGTGGAGCGTGTCAAGGAGCTCGGCCTTTGAAACTGGTGTTTGGATCGGACCATGCAGGATTTCAACTGAGGTCCCACGTGGCCGAATGGTCAAGGGAGCAGGGTCACGACGTGTTGGAAGTTGGCGCACCCGACGAGACTTCCTATGACTATCCGAATGCCGCCGATCTGGTAGCCAAGCTGGTCCTCAGCCAGGAACGTGAATTCGGAGTGCTGGTTTGCGGTACCGGCATTGGCGTTTGCATTCGAGCCAACCGCTACAGGGGTATCCGTGCCGCCGATTGCACCAGCGAGGAGATGGCGGTTTTGGCGCGCCAACACAATGCGGCGAACGTTTTATGCCTCGGTGGACGTATTTTGAGCAAAGGGCAGGCGGTGTCAATTTTGCGGGCTTTTCTGGAGACTCCCGTAGATACAGCCGAAAGACACGCTAGGCGTGTTGCCATGCTGGATGCCGAGGTCGACCACTAAAACATGAATGCAACCGCGAAGAGTTTCATCTCCGCCGGTGCCCTGTTGGCATCGGCCGGCGCGATCTTGTTCGGTGCAAGAATGCGGGACGGCGTCGATGTCGGTGGAGGCGGGCCGTTGCAGGCCGCCAATGTCGAGGGCCTTGTCGCTTCCAGGGATCCCCGGGAGGTCCCCGAGGGAGATTATTTCTACGAAATCAGCAACCTGCTCAAACAGCGATATGTCGAGCCGATCAAGGACGAACAGAAGCTCGCGCTAGGCGCGGTGCGTGGCATGGTTGGGAGTCTGGGCGATCCGGACTGTATCTATTTGGATGCCTCGGAGTTCAAGGTCCACCGCGCTATGCGCCAAGGCCGATTCGAGGGTATTGGCGCTCAACTTGAATTGGTCGACCGGTCAGAGGCGGCCAAGGAAGCCAAGCCGTCTGGTCAGCCGATGTCTGCAGAGGAGATATTGGCAGCAGGCATTCGCATCCCCCGATTGACGGTCCTTGCCGTGGTGCCGGGCGGACCTGCGGACCGGGCAGGCGTGCGTACTGGAGACTGGGTCGAGTTCGTGGATGATCACTGGGTCCCCAATGCGGAAGCCGTTGTCGCCTTCAGGGTTCTGGAGCAGAACGTTCGCAATGGAAAGGCGAAGATGGAAACCCTCATTAAGATGAGGCAGGAGCTTCGAGCCAAGACGAAGCGCACGGTTCTGCCACTTAGGGCCAGAAGCCAGCTGACGATCGGCCTGTCAGGCAAAGTCAAAGTCGTTTGGAATCGAGATGGCAAGCAATTCACTACCGAGATCGTGCGCTCCTCAAGTCAGGGTCTGACTTTCTCCGATTCCAACGGGATTATCCGCCTACCGCTCCAGTCTGGTGACGACGATCGTCTCCGTGAAGCCATTTCCGGCAAGGACGCGGTGACGATCGACCTGAGACAAAACGCCTTAGGCGATCCCAGCGTGATGCAAGCTTGCCTTGAAGCGTTGGCTCCAAAAGGCGCCTATGGCGCCGTCTCTCGAGCGAAGCGTGAATTTCCGCTCGAAGTGAAGGTCGGAAACAGCCACCCGCCGAAGGTCACCCTGCTAGTCGATAAGAGCACGCGTGGATCGGCAGAGGTCTTCGCCGGCGTCCTCACCGCGGCAGGTATTGCGACGGTAAGCGGAGGGCCCATGGCGGGACACAGCGTCTTGATTGAAGATGTCCCGCTTCCCGACGGATCAGGCTACACGCTGGCGGTCGGCGAATATAAGGTGAAGTCCAAATGAAACCCCTTAGAGCTTTGGCCTTTGGTGGACTCCTCGTCGTCCTATGGGCGTTCGGGTTCTTCTGGCGCGACCTCCACCAGGGCCAAATGCCCAGTTCGAGGGCCATCGCGATGGCCTTTGGCGGATCCAGGTCGGTCAAGCTGAATCCAGAGCAGCTCTTCAAGCAGGAATACAGTCGGATCGCCAGCTCATTCTATAAACCCCTCAAAACCAAAGAGCTCAAGTATGCGGGCATGGAAGGTTTGATGGCATCCTTGGGTGATCCCCATACGATGTTCCTCGTGCCCAGAGTCAACGAGGACTTCGCCCTGGAGACTCGGGCAAACTTCGTCGGAATCGGGGCAAGACTATCGCCTGATCCGTTGGGAGCGCGAATCGCGGTGGTCTTCGACGAGGGACCTGCCCGGCGCGCAGGATTGGCGAAGGACGATCTCATTACCGCCGTCGATGGCGTCAGTTATGTCGGTAAGCCTGTCGACGATCTTGTAGGCAAGATTCGTGGCAAAGAAGGCACCTGGGTCCACATCGGCGTGATCAAATCTGGCGATTCAAAGCCAATAACGCTTACGTTGAAGCGCGCGCGCGTCTTCACACCAACGGTCGAGGGGATGTACCTCGATGAAAGCAAGATCGGCTATCTCATGGTTCAGAGTTTCTCGCAACCAACCGCCGAGCAGTTCGATCGTGAAATCGTCAAGCTAAACGAGCACCCCCTCAAGGGTTTGATCATCGACTTGCGTGGCAATCCCGGCGGCCTTCTCGAGACCGCCGTCGAAATGGTCTCCCGGTTTGTTGAGAACAAGATCGTCGTGACGATGAAGGACCGTGATGGGGGCAAATCGAGTGCAGTGAGCCAGTCGGGAATGACCTTGCCCTGGCCCTATCCAGTCGTGGTATTGATCGACGAAGACTCGGCCAGTGCGGCAGAGATCTTCGCCGGCTGTCTTCGTGACTATCGCAAAGCAACTCTGATTGGAACTCATTCCTACGGGAAGTCATCCGTTCAGGAAGTCAAGGAGCTCATCGATGGCGCGGGGGCCAAGATCACCATCGCGAAGTACTTCCTGCCGAGCGCGGAAGACATGAGCCGCAAGGTCGATGAGAATGGCCAGTATGTCAGCGGCGGCATTCACCCTGAGATCGAGGTCAAGCTCAACGACGATAAACCCGTCACGCTTGGCGACGTGAAGACGGACACGCAATTGCAGCGCGCGATCCAGTACATCCTGACCGGGAAGTAAGGGCCCGCATCGAATTCCATTGGGCATCGGATGCCTGGCCGAGGGCCGGGCCGCGCTATTTAGACTTGGGATCGGTCAAGGCACGAAGGCCATCCCCGACGAAGCTCAGGGCGAAGATCGTGATGCTCAGCATGATCGAAGGCCAAATCAGCATTTCGGGGTGGGACTGCATATTCTGCCGAGCAATGCTGAGCATTCCTCCCCAACTGGGGTTCGGTGGGCGAATTCCAATGCCAAGGAAGCTAAGGGTTGCTTCGGCGAGGATCGTGCCCGCGAGCTCGACCATGCTCACCGCGAGCAGTATGCCCCAGAGCTGGGGAAGGACGTGGCGGGTAACGATGTAATAAGTGGATGCGCCGCTTGCCTTGGCGGCAACCACGAATTCCCGGTCCTTAAGGCTGGCGATTTGGGCGCGTACCAAGCGGGCGATCGAGGGCCATGCGGTGCAGGACAGGGCGGCGATGACGGGAATGGTGCCTTGTTCGACGATCGCCTTGAGGGCAGGATTTGCCACCGATGCACTGGCGAAGGCGCCAATGAGCAGCATACCGAGAAGGATGTCCGGGAACGCGAACATCGCGTCGGTCAACCGCATCACGGGCTCTCGGATCCACTTTGGCGCATAGACGCCGATCGTTCCCACCAGGAGTCCAAGCAGGAGGGCAATCCCCTGCACCGTGAGGCCGATCAAGAGGGAGGTGCGCCCGCCCTGGGCGAGTCGAGCGAGAATGTCGCGGCCCTGCTCGTCGGTACCGAGCGGATACTTGGCAACGTTATTCAGAAATGGTCGATCCAACCCGGATGTGACCGCGTCGAAATTCGCCATGCCCGGTGGCTGCAGCTGGCTGGTGCGCATCGCAGGACCGACGAAGGAGAAGAAGACCAGGAGGACCAAATAGGCGCCACCGACCCACATGACCCACGATGAGCGCTTCTTCAAACTTGCGCCTCCCGAATTCGTGGGTCGAGAAGGGGCAACAGAACGTCGACGACAAGATTGAGGACGACGAAAAGGAACCCGGTGACCAGGACAATGCCCTGAATTCTGGGCATATCGCCCATCACGATCGCTTCAATGCCGTCCTTGCCGATTCCAGGAATCGTGAAAACGCTTTCCAAGACGAACGAACCGGTCAGGAGGAAGCCAAAGCTGGTGCCAATCACCGTCACCACGGGAAGGATGGCGTTTCGGAGCGCATGCTTGAAGATCAGCCGGTTCGTTGGGACACCCTTTGCGATTGCGGTGCGAATGAACTCCTGCTGCAGGGTGTCGATCATGCTCGCACGGGTCACGCGAGTCAGCAATGCCGAGGGCCTCGCGGCGAGGATCGTCACGGGCAGCAAAAGGTACATGTACATGGGAGCCCGCATTTCGGTTTCCCATGTGGCGGGCAGGATATCCCTAACCGTTGAAAAGTAGTAGACCAGGATAGGAGCGAGCACGAAGGTCGGCACGGTGACACCCAGAGTCGAAATAATCAAAATGGCCGTGTCGGGAGGTCGTGTGCGGTAAATGCCTGCGATCGTTCCCAATCCAATCCCGACTGCCGCCGCCAGAATGATCGCGCAGAAGGCGATCAGAGAGGTGATGGGCAACTTTTCCAGGATCAGGTCTCGCACCTCCCTTTGGGTGCCGTAATAGCTATGCCCAAAATCCAGCTTGGCCGCTTTGCCTAGAAACTCGACGTATCGAACCGGCCAGGGGCGGTTGAGGCCCATGCTCTCACGCAGCTTTTCGACTTGGGCGACCGTCGCCTTTTCGCCTGCCCTGACGTCGGCGGCATCCCCCGGGGCTAGCTCATCTGCGAGAAAGACGATAAACGAAATGAAAACCAGGCTGAAAATACCAAACAGCAATCGAAGGCCAATGGCCTTGAGCACGTTGGGAAGGGCGGATGGCGCGCGTGGAACTTCAGATGGGGTCGGCAAGGCTTGTTCCACGGAAATACGAGTATGACAGCTTCGTGATTTCCCGGCAACCTGGGCGCGGCTATTTTAGGATGGTGGCGGAGGTGATTCGATCTCCGCGCTCGATCTTGCGGACCACGTCCATACCCATCACCACTTGTCCGAAGACGGTGTAATTACCATCGAGGAATCGCGCCCGACCAAGAAGGATATAGAACTGGCTGTCCCCTGAATTCTTGTCACCGGGTATTGCGGCCAAGCCGACGGCATTCTCATCGTTGGGATAGCCGCTCTCTTCATAGGCCACCTTGTTACCGCTTCCGCCACTGCCGACCGTGGGATCGTCGACGCTCTTCGTTTTGGTGAGGGGGTCACCCATTTGAATCATAAACGGACGAGGGGATTTCTCCGCTCGAAAAACTCGCTGACCATCGTAGAAACCGCTGCCAACGAGGCTGA
Organism: Fimbriimonadaceae bacterium; assembly: GCA_020851885.1. GTDB lineage: Bacteria > Armatimonadota > Fimbriimonadia > Fimbriimonadales > Fimbriimonadaceae > 55-13. Next base: position 6,018 of record JADZBW010000304.1, read on the forward strand.
TGATCTGGCCGGTGGTTTTGGGCGCCTCCTTCGTGTGGAGTTTGATAAAGACGTTTCCGCGACCTTCGAAAACGAGGCGCAACACGGTTTCACCCTGTTTGGGACTGTAGGACTGGGCGATGGCCGCACCCAATGCACCACTCAAGAGAATCCAAGTGAATAAGCACCGCATCTTCTTTCTAGTTATTCTGACGTGCCAGCGGCCGGAATGTCTCGGCTACTTCTAGTCCGCTAGCTGACGACCATAGCCATCGAGTTTGACGCCGCCGGTCAGGATGATGATCCCATCGATAATCGACCAAATGTAGCCGATTCCGAAACACAGCGAGAAGAACAACTGAAGAACGCCATACGCGGCATATCCAAGATAGATGCGTCCGATCCCCGGAATGATGAGTTGAAGGACGCCCGCCAATGCTCGATTCCGGTCGCTTCGGATGGTGGACGAAGCCATGCCAAACGTTGGAGGAGCGTAAAGTTCCGATCCGTAAGGCTTTGCCGGCATCGTGCTCGGATTGGAGATCCTGGGCATCATCGGCGGCGGCGGAGGAGTGGCGTAAGATTGGTTGGCGGAGAAGGATGACTCTAGATCGGTGACACGGGCAGCGGGAAGCCACTCCGGCATTCCGGTGGACCACACGAAAGTGTCGTTCGCAATGACGCCGCCGTCGATCAATTCGTCGATTTGCTCACGGGTGAGCGGTCCGAGTTGCCCGTAATGTCCGATGTAGTACCAATCTGCCACTGCGCTTCCCTGGAACGTAAGCATTGTACAGAAACTTGTGATGGATGACGGAGATTCGGGGCAATGGGCCTAGCGTCCCGGCTTCCGGTACCCTTATAGGCCATGTCTGTCCGAGTCCGATTTGCCCCCAGCCCGACCGGGCTCCTTCACGTCGGGGCCCTCCGAACCGTTCTGTTCGACTACCTGTTTTCCCGAAAGCACGGCGGTCAATTGATTCTGCGAATTGAAGACACGGATCGCGAGCGGCTGGTGGTCGGTAGCGAGGAGGAGATTGTAGCGACCCTTAAGTGGGTTGGGATCGAGTTCGATGAAGCGCCCCACAAGGGTGGACCGTTCGGTCCCTATCGTCAGAGCGAGCGAAAGGAAGCGGGGATCTACGCGACGTGGATCGAGAAGCTTATGGAGTTGGGTCATGCCTACAAGGCTTTCGATACGTCGGCCGATCTCGAGGAGATGCGCGACTATCAGAAAATCAATAAGATGCCCACCGGCTACTTTGGAGGTGATTGGCGCGATGCGACTCCTGCAAAAGTCGCGGCGGCGATCGCGGAAGGGAAGCCCTATGTCATTCGGCAGAGGATTCCCCGCGATCAAACCGTCGTGGTCGAGGATTTCATTCGTGGGCGCGTTGAATTCGAGACCAACACCCTTCCAGACCCCGTTTTGATCAAGGGCGATGGCATGCCAACTTACCACTTCGCGGCAATGGTGGACGACCATCTGATGGGGATCACCCACGTGCTGCGCGGCGAGGAATGGATCAGCACTTCGCCAAACCATTGGCTGCTCTTCGAGATGTTTGGATGGGAGCGACCGGTCTTCGTGCACTGTCCCGTGATCGTTGGGACCGATGGTAAGAAGCTCTCCAAGCGGCATGGGGCCACGCGGGTCCTCGATTACGCGGCTCAGGGTTATTCTGCCGATGCTCTCAAGAACTTTATCGCGCTGATTGGCTGGTCGCCCGGAGACGAGCGCGAGGTCCTTAGTGAGCATGGTTTGATCGAGGCTTTCGACCTGAAGGGCTTGCAGCCGTCGCCGGGGCGGTTCGACATCGACAAACTGGGCTGGCTGAACGGGCACCGAATCCGCCAAATGGAGA
>JADZBW010000305.1 GCA_020851885.1 Fimbriimonadaceae bacterium
AACCCTGAAGAATCCCGGGATAAAAGGCTTCATTTCCCGGTACAGGTCGGGATAAGCGTCGCTGTGCTTCAGCATGGCATCGGCAAGGTTGATATTGCGGATGACCATCTGGGCATCGGCGACGACCTTATCCGCTTGCTTGGAAGTTGCCACGGCGTCCGCAGCTTGCTGCAGCTTGCTTTGTGCATCCTCGCGGGCCTTGGTGAGTTCGCCTTTCGAAAGAAAGATCATGCCGACCGCACCAAGGATCCCCAGCAGCCCCAAAAGCACGCTGACGACCGTGGCGGTCTTCGCCTGATTGCCTTTCGATACATAAGTCGGAAGTAGGTTTAGCTTCATTCTCTAATCTCAGTCGAACAGGATGTGCAGACCGTTGCCAACAGCGACGACGAAATCCTGTCGATGCTCTTCCAGCATCCCGGGAGCAAGCTTCTTTGCTGTGACATTTAGACGCCGCAATGGATCATAAACGTCACATTCCAAGCCAAGGCTCTTCTTCAGGAAAGATTGCAGCCCTTTGAGCTTGGCCGCGCCACCCGCAAGGACGATTCGATCGATGTCTCCGCCCCGGCTTCGATAATAGTCGATCGAACGCCTTACCTCGGCGACAAACTCCTCCAAAACGGGAGCGAAAGCGTTGTAAAGCTGAACGTTCCCGCCGCCGGCCGCCGCGTGTACGGGCGCCGGAGTCGACGCACCTGGTTCGGGAGCGTCCGGCAAATTCTCCGGGAAGGGATTGGCAACGGGTGCCGGTTCATCCGAGAACGGATTGTAAGGCGTAAACGATTGCGTTGCTCCACCGAACGCATCCGGCGTCCCAGCCATCGCGTCGGCCGCAGACTCGGGTATCTCGCCCTCGCGGACTTTGACATCCTCAGATTCGCTGTTCGAAATCTGAAGCGCGTCGGATACCGCCTTGGTAAACATCTCGCCTCCGACCGGAATTTGGCGGGGCATGAGCAATTTGCCGTTCTTATAGATGTTGATCGACGTCGTCTTGTGGCCCATCTCCACAACGCAAACCGTCTGGTTGTGATAGACGTCGTCGTAGCTCTGGACCATTGAACGAGCGATGCTCAGCGGTTCTACATCGATGGCGGCAGTGGTCTTGCCCGCTTTCTTAACGCTGGCGATGACCGTATCGACCGCTGACTGGGGAGAAATCGCCATCACCACGTCCATATTCGTGGAATTGGGGTCTTCATCACCCAGAGGCTTGTAGTCGCTGACAACGGTGCTTTCAGCAAAGGGGATATTTCGGTTGATCTCCCACTGCATGTGCTCTTTCAGTTCCGCCGGATTCATGCGTGGAACTTCGAGCGTGCGCACCAGAACCGAAGCCTGCCCGGCAATCGAGACTACTGCGGCAGGAGCCGACGCACCACACTCGGTGAGGACCTGCTTGAGAGCAGCCCCAACAGCATCGCTGTTGAATATGCCAGTGTGATCGACTGCACCTTCAGGAGTCGCAATGACCCCCAGCGCGGAGACGACAGCATCCTTCCCTTGCGCTCTTACTTCGGCAACTTTAATGTTCTGGCTGCCGATGTCGATGCCGAGAACGCTTGTGAGCTTTTTAGCCATATGGTGAACTACCTGCTTTGCCAGGGTCGCTGCCTATCTTATCAAAGGCCCCCCTAGCCTGTCAACAAGCTGGCCTCCCCCTCTGCGACGGTTTAATGACGGGACATGGGGTCGAAACTGTTCGCGAGTGTAAGAAAAAGGCCAGGAACTTATCATTCCTGGCCTTTTTGCAACCTAAAAGAAAAGTTTAATTTCCAATCGGCTGCGGGGCGAAACGCGGGGCGACCGTCTGGAAATAAAGATCCGGCGAGCCGCCACGAGTGCTGCTCCAGAACATCCAAACCAGATTTGGCCGCGCAAAGTTCGCATTGTCGAAAGGATCGGGGAACGAATACAGGCTGGATTCATTGACCGCCTGCTCGATGGGTACCGGCGTCTCGGCAAGCTCATTGATCAAAGTTACTTGAACATTGGTCAATTGGAAGGGAACGTTGGGATTCCCACCCTGGCCCGTTGCCGCGCCCGTGGACTGATCGACCCCATTCCATGTAATCGTGATCGGACGATTCTCATCCACTGGCGTGAAGTACACCCGACCCTTCACCGGATCGACCTGGAATTGACCGACGTTGCCCGCCACCGTGATGCTTGGTACCCCGGGCGACCGCAGCAGATTGCCGTTTTGATCGGTGTAGATCTGGTACGGCAGCTGGATGCCTAGGCGCATCGACTTCATATAGGGCCGTGCCGCCTGCCCAGCGCCTGCGGCAGCTCGGTTGTACGTGAAGTAGTACCTACCGACCCTCGGCGGAACGAATCCAGCCGCGCCCGGGTTGATGCCACTGCCATCGGAGTTCGCCCAGTACTTGGTCGAACCGGCGCTAACGCCTTCGAATCGATTGTCGAAGAAGTGGGTCACCCCAGCATGTCCCGACGCCGTGCCAACGCTCACCCGAAGAATCTTCGGTGTGTAGGTCAGCAGCAGTTGGGATGTGGAGAGCGGCAATCCGGTGGACATACGCACCGTACCCAAATTGGGGTCGAGGTAGGCCTTGCCACCAAGGGTCGTGTCCATCACGACCAAGCCGGTCTTCCCATCGCTGCGTCGGCTACCCGGCACTTCGATGTTCGTTACGGCGCCGGCGCTGTTCATAAGGAACAGTTGGATGTTCGCCGTTGAAAGCCACTCGACGCCTCGGGCTCGGAACTGGGCTGGATCGGAATCAGGCGTCAGTTTCTCCTGAATGATCTCCGGATAGGACATCACGGCGCTCGGATCGTTCAAAGCCATCCGGCTCATGAAAACCTCGCTGTTCGCGCGTCCTCGCAACTTGCCGGTGAAGGCCATTTCAAAGACGGTTCCTTCCGGTCCGACATAGGGGCGAACGGACACGCTCGGCGATGCCACGGACTCAAATCCTTCGCCGAATTCGACCGCCAGGGGCTGAGTAAATCCGATGTTCGAATTTCCTCTCGCGTTATAGTCGAACGTCGTCCAGTAGATTCGAGAAGTTCCTGCCGTTTGCGCACTATAGGCGACGAACGAAAGATCTTCGGGAGCAGGAGTGGAGAGGAGGTCTCCGATCCTGACGAGGCTGGGACGACCCTTCTGCGAATTCACATCGAATGGCATCGCATAGGGCGTGGCGTCCAGTGTTGGATCTCCGTTGGCCGCCACCGTCACGCGCGTCATGAACAGCCTGGATTCCGAGATTCTGCCGGTCCCTGTCTGCTTCTGGGCATCGCCAACAAAGGCCATGTCCAAGTTCGGGAAGATGACCGGCTGCGAAACGCTGCCAGAGACGTCGTTGACTTGGCCACGCGTCGGAAGCGCGGGGGCGCCATATCGTGCAGATCCCGGCACCACACTTTCGCCGGCAACCGTCGGATACAGGTCTCCAGGGCCTGGGTAACCGTTGGTTGTCGACGTGGAATTCACGAACCACTTGGCATTGGTGCTTCGCACGAAGCCCGTGAGGTCCTTGAATCCATTGCCCAACGCGCTGCGCGGATCTTCCACGCCATTGTTGCCGTTCAGTCCGGCCATAAAGATCCGATACTGGTCGTTGCCACTCGGATTGATCGGCTGCGTTGCCAAGTCGGTAGCGCGAGTCGAAGTCCAGGCAACCACCAAGTTGCCCAGCGATCCGCCGGTAGCGGTTCTCGCCGCGGTTGGCTGCAGGTTCTGGTGCTGGAATGCGGTCGAACCGGTTCCAAGAGCGGCAGGATCATCCGCCATCGGAGCGGTCAATCGCGTGAAGTTATTCGTGAGCCTCGACTCCCTCGCCTTGAAGGTCAAGATGAATGTCGGATCGGAATAGGCTTCCAGCGCGTTGGAGCCGCTTGCGTCGAGCGCCAGCGACTCATCCAAATTGGCGTCCTCGATGATTCTGAGTTGGCCGGAATACGTGCCCACCGGGAAACCGATCGGCAGGGAGACGGCGACTCGCGGATCGTCTGAGAACGGGGCGGGAAGGAACCGGCCACCATTGGTGTCCAAGTTCGGGTTCGCACGATAAGTCGGGTTCGTTTGAAGGGCAGTTGGCCCTCGGTCGCCCACGCGAGCCTTCTGAAGGATGACTTGCGAAGTTCGGGCGAAGGTGGAGTCGATATCGCTCCACAGACCAACCCCGGCATCGAGCCAACCGAATTCATCGACTGCGCTTGAGAAAATGCCCCAACTGAGGCGAGTTGCTCCTCGATTCGTTGCCTTGGCCAAGCGCAGGTTGAGCAAGTTCATGTTGCCAGGGTTCTCGACCCGGAACGACTTGAACATGTTCGTGTACTCCGATCCTGGACCGACGGTTGGTCCCCATGGAGTGAATGGGCCGACGCCCAAGCCTGGCACGAACGGCGTGTAGCCGCCACCGCCGGGTACGGAACTGAGGTCGACGTTCGGAGTACGAACCTCAACGCTCTCGTCTCTAGCCACTGCGCCATTGAGCCAGAAGCCTCGATAGGCCTCCAATCGTCCGCCAATGCGGCTGAGGGAGCCATCGCCATTGCTGTCGACGAACACGTTGACGCGACCGTTGTAACCCGTTGCCACCAAGGCGCCATTCGAGGTGACCCAATTATTGGATTGGTTCGCAGGCTGGAAGCGAGGGATGTCGACTTCGAATTCAAACGGAGTCGGCTGAAGCAGACGGCTCCCGGCATCGACTTCATCGAGGAGGACGGTACCGTCTGCCTTCAATGGCGCCCGCAAGAAGACGCCACTGTAACCGGGGTTCTCCGGCTGGCCATTGGGATCCTTTGTCACGCGGACGTTCTCAGCGCGGATATTCGGGTAGTCCAAGCTGACGTTCGGCCGATCCTCAGGCAAATCTTCAAACAAGGTTCCGAAAATGAGGGACGGAATCGGCTTGTTGATCGCTAACGCCCCGCCTTGCCAGGCAAGTTCTGGACGCGCAACGCGAACGTTGTCCACGCCTCTGCCGGGACCTCTCAAGAACGTCATCCAACTTCGGTCGTAGACGCGAATTGTCGACGTGCCGTTTTGGCCGTGCCCAGCCATTCCAAAATAACTCGTCAGGAGCGTTTCGTTATTGGCTGCGGTCAAGGGGAGGTTTGGCGACCCGTTGACGAGCGCGCTGGGATCATTGGTGACCGTGGTCACGCCGATGTCGTCATTCACCGCCGGGCTCATATCGATTCCGATCGGATTCGCAACCTGGAATTCAAGCTGGTTCGCGGGATTCTGGGCGACTTGAGGCGCGTTTCCACCGCCAGCAGGACTGCCCGGAGTCACCGAATAGCTGACGCGTCCGCTGCCAGGAGGCAAGCTGTTTTGGCCGCTACCCTGGATTGCGAAGGCGAGGATGGCGTAGCCGTTTGGTTGGGCAGGTGCAGGTGGAGGCGCAGTGAACTGCCGGGACACGACCGCATATTGTCTTGTCGAAGCCCCTTCCGTACTGATCTGGAAGTTCACGAGCGCGGGGGTCGCCGAAGCGTTCCCGTTGATGTCTTCCATATAGGGGTAATCGTAAACGACGAAGTAAGCCGTTTGTCCCCATTCGAAAGCGTAAGGTGGAGCTTGGGCAAGGCCGTTGATGGTGTTGTAATTCACGGGGGCAGGATCATTTCTGAGTGATTCGTACATCGCCTTCGTGATCACTTTGATCTTGGCGTTCCGCCACGCCGCGCCGCGAGGATCGTCCGGGACGATAACCTCTCTGATTGGCGGGCTGCCCTGCCCACCGATGGTCAGATTGTCGCTCCAGGCAAACAGATTCCCAGAGAGATCGCCACCGTACATGAATCCAGGCACTCCGGGAGGTGCACCAACCGACATGGACGCGCGGATACCGGTTGAAGCAAAGTTCTGCCAGCAAAGCTTGCCGCCGAAGCTATTCGTAATGCCGTTCCCGGCCAAACCGCCGCGGGCAAAGAGCGCGCTGAACGAACCATTTTCACCCGGCACGGTGATGGTGGGATAGAGCTGTTGTAAACCGGATGTGTCATAGACCTGCATCGGCGTAAAGGTCAGAGGCCCAGCTACTGTGGTGTTCAGTTCCTTGGTGCGCCAAATAACATTGTTGATGTTCGCCGCATCCAACGCATACACGGACAAATTCTGGTTGGCTACATAGACCGTATCGACGGGGGCGATTCCACCGATGTCGGCAGCGGCAACCGCCGTCGGACCTCCGACGTATGCGCCAGGGATAGGTTGGCCCGCGGCAGGCGCGAATTGCTGTGGAGTACCGCCATTCGTCGCGTCGATCGAGTAGAAGTAGCCTTGACCTGAATCATCGAAAGAAGTTCCAAAGTAGACCCTTCCAAAGGCGATGGCAGGAGTTGTCGTCACCGCCGGGAGCGCCGAGGTGCGACCCGGGAAGTCGAACAGAACATTCGTCGTTCGATTGGCGATATTGCCAATCGGGTTGAGCGCCAGAAGGTGACCGCTTTCGGTCGGGACGTAAAGTCGCGGCGTGCCGCCGACTTCGGCATAGGCGATCGAGGCGAATTCAAAGCTGCCCAAAGAGCCAGTGCGTCTACCTGCCGGGTAGTCGTTGGGATAGCTCCAGTTCCTCGAAGTGGTACCTGGCTGGCGGGTCGCGAAATTGTAGTCGCCACGTCCCGCAGCATCGATGCTATACACTCGACCGTTCTTCGCGGCGATAAAGACGTAATCGACGCCACCGATTCGCTGCACAATTGGCGAAGTCGTGCCAAATCCAACGGGCATCTCGGCGAGCGTAACGCTGCCCGTCCCGTCCGGAGCGCCGGCGCCCGTGTTATTGGGGTCGGTCCAAGTTGAATTGGACGGATCGGCGATGCTTGGGTAAGCCCAAATGACGTTGGTCGTGCCATCGCCATTGCCCTGACCATCGAGACAGTAGATGTGGCCGTCATCCGAAGCAACGAACACGACGTCCTGCTCGACCAGCGCGCCGCCATTCTGCCGAATAAAGACGCGCGCGCTCGTCGGAGTCGAGTTGACCTCCGAGTCGAACGAACCAATAAATCGAACGGCATCTGCATAGGCCACTCGCCCAGCGCCTACGTCTCCTGCGCTACCCTCGTTCGTCACGATGACGCGGAGGTTGTCCGTCTGGTGGTGGGTGACTTTTCGGTTCCCA
>JADZBW010000306.1 GCA_020851885.1 Fimbriimonadaceae bacterium
CTCTCCCTGGATGCTAAGAACCTGGCCGCCGATGGTGATCGTCACAAACTGTCGGGCGGCGGCAGGAATCTTTGCCGCAATCCAAACCTCGAGTTCGGCATCGGACCGTGCGACGGCGCTGTAGTCGGCATAGTAGGTCTGAGCATAGGCTTCCAACGTCGTCTTCAAATTGAGGACGTTGCTGTTCGAAGTTCCCAGTTTCTGCAAGGTCTCGCTGAAGTTGTGGTTCTTGCTGAACTCAGCTTCCAACCAAAGGTAGTCGGTGAATCTCCCTCCCAGGCGCCAATACCACTGACGCATCATCGTGAAACTGCCACCTGGATTCACGTCGAGACCGGCAAGCGCATCGGCAAACCCGTATCGCTCCTCCATGAACTCCTGTCGTTTCTGCTCGGCAAGTTTTGCCAATGCGCCGAATCTCGCGATCGTCTCTTGGACGGCAGGGTCGGGCACGGGAACTTCCTCGGTTCCAGAAACCAGAAGAGGGAAGTTGCCAACTTCTACTTCGACGCCGCCTTTCACGAGTTTCGGCTTGGGATCCGACCCATCGACCGTGTTGAAGATCATCTGCTTGCCCTTGGTCGTTCGGAGCTTAACCCTGTGCGCAGGCTTGGTCGACCAAATGGCAAAGAAGCTATTGGCACCATCGTTGATTCGGTAACCGCTGTACTGCGAACCCAAGTCGACTCGATTTCCGCTTGCCGGGCTGGGCAGCCACCATTTTCCGCTGGGGAGTTTCTGCGTTGCGGCGGGATTGGCGGCGTTTTCAGGGTAGAAGACCGCGGTTGAGGAGAATTGGGCAAGGGAAGTCTCATTGGCTTTTTGGGCGGCCACCACGGCAATTGCGGCCAAATCGGCCGGTTTGGAAGCAACGAAGAACCAACCCCTGGCGCCAAGCGAAGCCAAGTCGTCCGTGGTAGCGGCGAATTGGAAATTCTCGCTTCCCGCCTCGATTGAAGTTGCCAAGAACCAACCTGGCGCTTTCCATCGATAGATCGTGCTGGCGGCGTTTCCGGCCGAGGTCAACTGCTGAGAGGGCGTCTGCCCCGTGACACGCGCGCCAATGCCGTCGACGGAGACGAACTCACCCTCATAGGCGGAAGCCCACCCGCTCCAGTCCTGAACGACCGGGACATCGACGGCCTGCCTGATCGCGGCCGTCAGTCTTTGGTATCGACGCGCTCCCGCAGCGGCAACCACATCGCGAAGATCGCGCCAAATCGAAGATCGCTTCAAGTCGCATGGAATCAATCGGTCCGTTGTAGGATCCCATAGCTCGGGGATACCCTTTGTTCCTGCCCACAGGGGCGCCAAGCGAGCCATCTCGTCAAAGGTCTTGAGGTCGTTGGCGGCCAGAGACCAAGCTCGTTGAGCCACGTCGACATTTCGATACTTCTTCTCAAGGTAGGTGCGAAGTTCAAATCGGAAATAGGGGCTGTTGGGAACGAATCGAACCTCTGATCGAGCCAAGGTCATCACCCGGCCCATTGGATTGACGATCCCGCGGAGTCCGGCACCAGGCGAATGGCGCTTGAGAGACGTCACAACGGTATCGCGATGCTCGTCCATGGCTTCCCAGAGGTCCGGCTGTTCCAGACTCTTCATTTCTGGATAGATCAGGAGGATGTGCTCCAGGTCGTTCAGCGGGCGGACGTCCATGCTGAGCCTTCCGTTCTCAAGAGTCCTGCGCGAGACCTTCTCCACGTTGTTGTCTCGCTTTGTGACCAAAACAGTGAGGACGCTGGTGGCGCCGGGGATGGTGGCTTCGATCTTCCGAGGCTCCGTAATTCCGGAGATGCTATAGGCTTGCGGTTCAATGGCGAACCCTCGGGCCATGGGAGCGAGCGAACTGATATCGATCAGGTATCGGAGCTTGGCCGCTTCGAGGGATTTGATTGCGGTATCCCAGTTCGTCCCACCGGCCGGCAGTTCAACCAGCACGTCCTGGATACCTCCGGCCTTGGCCGCCTGAATCGATTCTGCCGTGCCGTCTACACGGATTCCAACTGGCAGATAAGGCGTACCGCCCCAGATCAGCGTCTTGGCGTCGTTGATCGTCCACGCGACCGGCTGCCCCTTGCCAGGCTGATAGACTCCGTTTGGCTTTTGGGCCTGGGCCACCGCCGCCAAGCAAAGCGATAAAAAGACGATCGAGCGCACGGAGGCAAGATACCCGTTCACAAGATGAGGACCATGCTCCTCACCCCGCAAGTTCATTTTGCGGGCGGGTACCCTCAGTTAGTGAGTTTGACGGCGACGAATCTCGACACCCTTTGTATCAACACGATCCGCGGCTTGGCCATCGATGCCGTTCAAAAGGCGAATTCTGGCCACCCGGGAATGCCAATGGGAGCCGCTCCAATGGCCTATGCCCTTTGGACAAGGCACCTCAAGCACAATCCCAAGAATCCATGCTGGTTTGACCGGGATCGTTTCGTGCTATCTGCCGGACATGGATCGATGCTGATCTATTCGCTCCTCCACCTGACTGGCTACGATCTCACACTCGACGACCTCAAGAGTTTCCGTCAACTTCATAGCCGAACACCCGGCCACCCTGAGAATCACATGACGCCGGGCGTCGAGATGGCTACGGGGCCCTTGGGCCAGGGCATCAGCACGGCGGTTGGGATGGCGATTGCCGAGCAATTCCTTGCCGCGACCTATAACAAACCGGGCCACGACATCATCGACCACTTCACCTACGGAATCTGCTCTGACGGCGACCTGATGGAGGGTGTTTCAAGCGAGGCTGCCTCGCTGGCGGGCCATCTTCAGCTGGGTAAGTTGATCTTCCTTTACGACGACAACAAGATCTCTATCGACGGCTCCACAGACATCACCTTCACCGAGGACGTCGCCAAGCGATTTGAAGCTTACGGGTGGCATACGGTTCACGTGGATGGGATGGATTTTGAGGCCGTGGACCGGGCCATCACAGAGGCGCGACAGGTCATCGATCGACCCTCTTTGATCTTGGCGAGGACGACGATCGGGTTCGGATCCCCAAACAAGGCGGGCACTTCCAAGTCCCATGGCGCGCCACTTGGACCGGATGAAGTGAATTTGTCCAAGCAAGCATTGGGCATTCCGTTGGAACCAACTTTCTATGTCGATCCGGCTGCCCAAGATGAATTCATGAAGGCCGTTTGCGTCGGCGCCGAGCAAGAAGAGGCATGGGATATTCGGTTTGGCGCTTACGCAGGCGCGTATCCTGAGGAAGCCGCTCAACTCAAAAAGGCAATTGCTGGGGACCTGGGCAAGGCTTGGCTCGAATCGCTGCCAAGCATCGAACAGAACATTGCCACCCGCAAGTCCGGCAACATCGTCCTGGAGGCCATCCAGGACGCTCTTCCCACCCTCATTGGGGGGGCGGCAGACCTTGTCGAGAGCACGTTTACCCATCAAAGCCACTCTGCCGACTTTCAACCCGGTTCCTATGCAGGGAAAAACATCGACTTTGGCGTTCGCGAGCACGCGATGATCGCGGCCGCCAATGGCATCACCCTCCATGGCGCGACGCGAGGCTTTGGATCGTCCTTCTTTATCTTCACCGACTATTGCCGGCCCTCTATACGGTTGGCGGCCCTGATGCAATGCCCAACGATCATGGTCTTCACGCACGACTCGATTGGGTTGGGTGAAGATGGTCCCACCCATCAGCCGATCGAGCACCTCGCCTCATTGCGCGCGATGCCCAATCTAAACCTGATTCGTCCGTGCGACGGCAATGAAACCGCGGCGGCCTGGAAGATCGCACTGGAATCCAAGCAGACACCAACCATGCTCGTTCTCAGTCGACAGAATTTGGAGCCTCTAACCTCAAACGATGTTCGCAATCACCCCCTGGAACGGGGCGCGTATGTACTTGTCGAAGCATCTGCAGATCCCAAAGTGATCCTGGTTGCCACCGGTAGCGAAGTGGGGATCAGCTTGAAGGCAGCCCGGGCCTTGGAAGCCGAGGGGATTCCGACGCGTCTCGTCTCGATGCCCAGTTGGTTCCTCTTTGAAAGGCAAAGTGCGGAATACCGGACTTCCACCTTGCCCAAGGGCGTTCCAACGCTCAGCATTGAAGCGGGCTCATCCTTTGGCTGGTCGAAGTACGCCACAGACTCGCTCGCCGTCGATCGCGTTGGTTTGTCGGCGCCGAGCAATGTGGCGATGGCGGAATTTGGATTTACCGTGGAGAACGTCGCGAATCGGGCGAAAGCGCTTCTATAGGTTGATTTCACAAGGGCCGCTGACGGGCCGGTGTCAGAGGATATGGGGACAACGGTTGTTGTGGGCGCCATGAAATAATCGGAAATGGACGGCGATGGCCCAGTCGTCGTCTACTTAAGGAGAATGAATATGAAACTAAGGCAGCTGATCATTGGAGCGGTGACAGGTCTTTTGCTTGCGGCCTCGGCACAGTCGTTCGGTCAATTGACCGACCTTCAGTCAAGCCAGGATGGCCGTGGCATACTGAATTTTCGCACGCGTTCAAGCAATACAAATGTTTCGCGAGCGGCGGTAAATCTGCGTAGAGACGGATACGCAGAAATCTCCATCCGATTGGGGGCAAACGAAACATTCTCGGGCAGATGGCGAAACGATGGCAATCGACGCTGCCGAATCGACATCGACGAAGTCGGACGGGACGATGCCCGGGGAACCGGTTGGGTCGAACATGACGGCCGCGGAAACTTCACCAGAATCGAGTTGGAAGGAACGGTTGGCTCCACTCGATTCACCTTTACATTTACTGCTGGCCGAGACCATGGCGGCCACGGTCCAGAAATCAACTCGACACGAAATGGGAGAGGCTCTCTCAGCTACCGAACCCGTTCCAGCAATAACAACGTAAATCGCCTGACGGTTTGGCTTCGACAAAACAACGAGTTCGAGATTCGGCCAGTAGGAAATCAAGATATCTTCCGAGGCCGATGGTGGAGCGACGGACGCAACGTGATTCGTCTCGATATCGATCGCGTTTCCGGGGATTCCGCCACTGGAACGGGCACGGTGAATCTCGATGGCAGAGGGAGCTTTGACCGGGTCCTTCTGAATGGCAGAGTAGGCGACACAAGATTCGAACTCGACTTCACTTCGAGGGACGATGGATCCGGCAACGATACGTGGGACCGCGAGGAGATTCGTTTCCTGGAAGAGGCCAAGAAGGCTGTGCGGAAGAAGTTCTCAAGGCCGACGGACTTCGAATGGGCGAAAGAGTCCGTTGGCAAAGTCATTTTTGGCCAACGAACGGTCACCGGTGAAGTACGGGCCCGTGGCGGCGACAACCCCGGCTACTACAAATTCCGAGTGGTCCTTGGCGCTGGAACGAAAGAGGTCAAATCAGTCACGCTGGATCGCCAGTAGACGCTGCGTTGCCTTGATGAAAATGGACCTTGTCTCTATGAAACGAGGTCCATTTTCATCAGACACTTGTGCGCTCGATCCTGCTCAATAAGCGATGGCAGGCCTGGACGACTTCGTCGGTCGAAAAGCTGTCGACGCAGGTGCGCACGATGGCCTTGCAGCCTTGCCTCGAGCATTCACGGCAAAACTGGGTGGGCCGCACCACTTCATGATCGACCATCCATGGCTTCCATTCCTCGATATCGAAAGCGAGTTTGGGCATCAAAACGACGCTCGGCTTTGCCACGGCTGCCCCTAGATGAACCGTGCCGGTGTCGAGACTCAGAATGAAACGCGATCTTTGCAGCAGTACGGAGAGAGATGGGAGGTTCGTCCGTCCAATCAGGGATCTGGCGGAACTTCCGAAATGAGAATTGAATTCAGTTGCCAAGGGTTCCTCATCCTTGGTGCCGGTCAAGATTGGCACCAATCCCGTCGTTTGCTGAATCCGTTTGGAAATCTCCGCAAAGATCGCGGGTGCCACATGAGCGCTGCTGCCACCCATCCCAAGCTGGACCGCGAAGTAGTCCGCTGGCAGATTTGCGGCTTCGATCTCAGCTTGGGCTTCGTTCAAGCTTTGACTCGAGAGTCTGAGGACGGCTGGATAGTCCTTCACCTGACGGTCGAGAGCCGTCGCCACCACGTCGAGCGCGCGTCGGGCAATGTGGAGGTGGCGGCGAGATTCCGTCCAGGCATCATGAGTTAAGCCTCCCAATCCCGGCCGCGCGGTGTGTCCGACCCTAATGGGGATGCGAGAAAACCTGGAAGCAAGTTGCCAGCGTGAGCTCGCACGAAGCAGGAGGATCGCCTCAAATCCTTGCTTCCTCAGTTCAAGACCAATTTGAAGCGACTGAAAGGCGCTTGGTTTACGAGCCTTTGCGAC
>JADZBW010000307.1 GCA_020851885.1 Fimbriimonadaceae bacterium
CTGCTGCCTTCCAGGCGCTTCAAGGGTACATGGCCATCACAATCGACAGCCCAGGGTGGAGTTTCGAAGGCAATTCGCTGATCGAGCGTCGGGCAGAAGGGGACCATAACGACTTCTTTTTGATCCAAGGCGGTACCAACACAACTGGATATTACGTGTGGGACTGCATGCGCGCTCTGGACTATCTGTCCACTCGTCCAGAGGCGGACATGTCGAGGATTGGGATCACGGGCGCTTCAGGGGGTGGCTTGGCGACTCTCTATACATTCGCCGCGGATGATCGATACTCCGCCGCGGTTCCCGTGGTTTACATGTCCAGTCAGGAACTGGCGCCGGACAATGGTTGCCTTTGCAACCACATCCCGGGGGTTTGCCAGATTGGCGACCGATCGGATGTGATCTCCGTTCAGGCTCCCAAGCCGGTACTGATCATGGGTGCAGAAGATGACGGTGAGTTTCCACCCGATGCGACTCGCCTGACCCACAAGAAGATGCAGGAGGCTTGGTCGCTCTTTCCAAGTGCTGGCTCGGGTCCGGAATCTGGCAAGCCGAACTCGAAGAGCGCCGTGGCGGACATCTTCGTTCAGATCTTCCCCGGCGGGCATGACTACAACCAACCGATGCGGGAGCGCATGATCGGTTTCTTCAACAAGTACCTGCGAGGTGTCGGCGACGGCACTCCCGTCTCCCAACCCATGATTCCAACCATGGATCCGGAGAAACGGGACGTCCTGGTTCTTGATCCGCCCATCGCCGGAGAGAGAACGATGCGCGACCTCAGCATGGAGTACTTGGCCCAGGCACCTGCCGAAGTCAGCTTGGAGCAGGCGATCTCTTTGAATGGGGGCAGGCCCCGCCAAACGCCGCTCAACCTTAAGGAAAGCAAGTTGCCGAACGGCTTGGTTTCAATGGTGTTTGAGTCGGAACCGGGTCTCCAAACGCCGGGCGTCTATCGGCGCGGTGGTTCCGGTGATCTGACCCTTTACGTATCGGACGATGGCAAGACCCAATCGTTGACCAGACACACCGGATCGAATCTGCGTCACGGGGACCTGGATCTCGATATTTTGGGGACGGGCGAATTACGGGAATTAGAAATGCGCTATCCGATCTACCTTGGAAGGTCGGTCGCGTTCATCGGTGGATGGCAAATCGTCAGGGCGATCGAGGCGATCGGAAACCGGGAGAAGCGATTTGCGATTGTGGCCCGCGGCCCGATTTCCACTCAGGCCGCGATGTGGGCCGCGTTGATGGAACCCAAGATTTCAGGAGTCGATGCCGACGAGTGCCTTGCGTCTTGGGCCGACGTCTTCAAGCCCGGCGTGTCACCGTTGGCCATCCAGCCCCGAGCCCACCTTTTCGGCAGCCTGGCAAATCTGAGGGCCAAGGTCAGGAACTCTCAGTGGAAAACCGGGAATTGACCGCTATCGCTTGCGGAGTCGAATGCAGTCGGGGTGGATTTCGATTTGCCCCTCACGGTAGAGGGAGCCGATCAGTTTCTTGAACGCACCCTTGCTCAAACCAAAGCGACGATGGATCTCCTCCGGCGTGGACTTGTCCGACACTGGAAGCATGCCGCCCGCCGAGCGCAACGAACTCATCAACCGATCCTTCTCCCCCAGCACTGCCTGATACCCTTGGGGTCGAAGGGAAATGGCGACTTTGCCATCGTCAGGACGGACCGTTTTCACGTAGCCGGTTCGCTTCTCTCCGACATACAAGCGGTCATGCCACTCATCGGGGAAGATCGAGCCCTTGATTCGGTCCTCGACGATCACCTTGACCACGTCCCGACTCAAACTCGTGACGAGGATTTTGACCGCCTGCCCGGGGACAAGTTCGCGGCCGTCGCTGCGCAGGTACTTGTTGAATTTCGTCGTGCAGGCCACCCGCCCGGAGACTTCATCCAGGTAGATCCGCACCAGGTGCTTCTCATCCGGCTGGATGTATTGCGGCAATTCTCGGCGTGGGCAGAAGAGGTCTTTGTCCAGTCCCCAGTCGAAGAACGCCCCTGACTCGGTGAGGGAGAGGACCTCCAAGTAGGCGAACTCGCCTACCGTCGCTTTGGGCCGCTGCGTTGTTGCAACCAGCCGGTCCTCTGAGTCGGTGAGCACGAACACTTCGAGCGTGTCGCCGAAGCGAATCCCCCTTGGGCAGAAGGTTCTCGGGAGTAGCACTTCGGCTTCCCCATCGCCCAAATAAAGGCCATGGGGGGAATCGCGAACAACCTTCAACTCCTGATACTCGCCAATACGCATCCGAATCATTGTGAGCGAAGCATGATCTGCCGCGTTAGGGCGGGGATTCAGTTTTGTGGTTGATACCGTTCGATCGGGCTGCCATCGGAATCTTCGAGGTGCGCTTGGCGGTCTTGCGGACCCGAAATGACGTCGCTGCGTGATTTGGCCCGCCCGGTCCTGAGCCTGGAGGCCGTTCCTGATTGTTTTGGACAGTGACGTCGAATCGGTTCCGGCCAACCTGTGCGGGTGATTTCACCGGGTTGGTGGGGACGAATCGACTTCGTCCTATGCGATCTCGCCTTTCAATCCCCACTGATGGGCCTCGACCGCCCTCACTTTTACCAGTTGTCCGCGCAGAGTCGCACTTCCCGGGAAATGGACCATTCGAAATTCCCTGCTGTAACCCTGAAGCGTTCCAGGATTGCGATGGCTTGTACCTTCGACGAGAACTTCAAAAAGCTGTCCAACCAGGGATTGGTTGATTTCGCAGGTGATGCGGTTCTGAAGAGACATGAGCCGATCCAGGCGCTCTTTCTTGACCACCTGGGGTACCTGTTCCATGTCCGCCGCGGGCGTACCCGGTCGTGGTGAGTAAATGAACATATAGGCGCCGTCGAAGCGGACTTCCTGAACCAGAGCGAGCGTGTCCTGGAATTCACTCTCGGTCTCGCCCGGGAAGCCGACGATGATATCGGTCGTCAGGCCCACTCCCGGAATTGCATCGCGGAGATCGCGAACAATTTCCTTGTAACCGTCGACGGTGTAGAGGCGCTTCATTCGTTTGAGGAGTTCGTCGCTGCCTGCCTGAACCGGCATATGGCAGTGCTCCATGACCTTGGAGCAATCGCGAATCGTCTCGATAACGTCGGTCTTGAAGTCTCGCGGATAAGGCGAGGTGTATCGGATGCGTTCCAAGTCGGGAATGTCCGAAAGGAGTCGCAAGAGTTGACTGAAGGGCACTTTGCCCTCTGGCATGTTCTTGCCATAGGAATTGACGGTTTGCCCCAGTAGTGTGACTTCGCGCGTGCCTTGAGAAGCGAGGGCGGCAACCTCTTCCAAAATGTCCACGGTTGGTCGAGATCGCTCTCTGCCGCGCGTATTGGGGACGATGCAAAACGTGCAGAACTTGTCGCATCCATATTGGATCGGGACAAAGGCCTTTAGCTTTGATTCGCGCCCAACATGTCGTTTCGGCATCTCTTCGACGGTGGCGCCTTTGCGCTCGGGAAGCTCGATGCGCTTTTGGAATTTGCGCTTCTGAAGGGCTTCTTCGACCAATCCCGGAATGGCGCCCACTTGGCCCGTGCCGACCACAAAATCCACGTGAGGGGCGCGGCGCCTGATCTCATCGGCTCTCAATTGAGCCATGCAGCCACAAACCCCGATCACGGTGTCGGGCCGTGCCTTCTTGATGGCGGATAACTCTCCAAGCATCGAGAATGCCTTATCCTCGGGCTTCTTGCGCACGGAGCAGGTGTTCAGAAGGATGACGTGCGCTTCCTGGATGGACTCCGTGGCCTCGAATCCGATTTGCTTGAGGTAGAGGCTCATCTGCTCGCTGTCCTCTTCGTTCATTTGGCAGCCCCAGGTCTGCACAAAGTAGGTCCCCCGACGCTGGTGGGGCCTTTGCCGAAGGCTTTGGGGTTGGATCAAGGTTGGCATTCGAGTCAGGAGGGGCGGTCTCGGGCGACGGTGTTCCGCGATCTTTCGTGAGCGTGCGATTTGATGTTATTCACCGCGACCGGAACTTACAGTTTACCTTTGGCATTGAACTTGTAGATTCGTGGACTCCGGTCTCCCAATCTACTGGACGGTACAATTTTACAGTGAGCGTACTCGCACTCAATCGAATCTCCATCGTGCTCGGCAGCATCGGATTGTTTGTTGCCGGCTACCTCAGCCTCGGCCATTTGCTCAAGATCTCATTGCCATGTGGCGTTTCCCATGGTTGCGACGTGGTGGCCCTTCATCCATCCTCGTACCTGACCGGTAATTCGGTGGAAGGCGGCATCCCGGTGGCGTACTTAGGATTTGCCGGCTATTTGGCGCTGACTCTGATCGCGGTCATCCGAGGTTTGAAAGGCCCACAGAACACGAGGCCGATGATCGTGCTTGGGTTCCTTGGGAGCGCGGTTGGAACGATTTACAGCGGATACCTGACCTACACCGCGCTGTATGTCATTCACGCCACATGTATTTGGTGCCTCGTGTCGGCAGCGGTGATGATACTGATCACGGTCGTCCATGCCGCAATGCTGCAAGCGGATCGGATGGAGAACAACGCGGCTGAGCAGCGATTCGACCGGATTATCTCGGGCGTGTCCCTGATGGTGGCGGCGATTGCCCTCGTTGGAGGCTGGAAGCAATTGGAAGCTTCAGGGTCGGCGATCGTGGGAGATTCCGCGAACATCGTCAACAAGGGCAAGATCGAGCTGGTTTCCGCCGACAGCCACACATTTGGTCCTGCCGACGCACCGATCACGATCGTCGAATTCGCCGATCTCCTTTGCCCGGCTTGCCAGCAACTGTTTCCGAACCTGGAAGCGTTGGTCAAGAAGAGCAACGGCAAACTCCGGCTAGTCTTCCACCATTTTCCTCTCTTCATGAAGGAGGACCATAAGATGGCGCTTCCCGCGGCCACGATGGCGGAGATCGCGGGCGAGCAGGGCAAGTTCTTCGATTTCGTCCACACGATCTATTCCAAGCAGCAAAGCGACCTCCAGACTTCGGAATCGATCCTGGATATTGCCAAGTCGATTGGGCTCGACCCAGACGTCGTTTCAAAACGGATTGCCGATCCGAAAGACAAGGCGATCGAGCGTGTCACCAACGACATCAACTTGGCAAACTCGATCAAGATTCAGTCGACCCCCAGTGTCTTCTTCGTCGTCGAGGGTCAGCCAGTAGAACCGGTGGCCCCGAGCAAGATCGAAAGTCGGCTTAAAGAGGAACCGTACGCTTCGCTTATGAAGGGGGGCGGCACTGGCAAATAGGGGAAAGTTGCTGGTGGCCATGTCGGGCGGAGTGGACAGCTCGGTCGCGGCCGCCGTCCTGAAGAAGCGCGGTTTTGAAGTCATCGGTCTCACCATGCAGATTTGGCAGGAGAGCCAAACGGACCCTCGCCATGCCGGGTGCTGTTCGCTTGGCGCGGTCGAAGATGCCCGTCGCGTGGCCCGGGTTCTGGACATTCCGCACTACGTGATGAACTTCAAAGAGGAGTTTCGTCAGTCGGTGATCGAGAACTTCATCGACGAATATGAGCGTGGAAGAACTCCCAACCCCTGCGTTCAGTGCAACAAACACGTCAAGTTCGAGATCTTGCTTCAGAAGATGCAGGAGCTTGGCTGCGAGCGTCTGGTAACGGGGCACTACGCACGAATTCGACGAGATGCCAAGAGCGGTCGGTATCGACTGATGCGCGCTCGCGGCGGGGGAAAGGACCAGAGCTACGTCCTTTACATGCTCGACCAGTCTCAACTGGCGGCCAGCTATTTCCCAATGGGAGAGATCGCCGACAAAGCAGAAACCCGAGAACTGGCTCGCAGTTTTGGCCTCAGCGTGGCCGATAAGCCCGACAGTCAGGAAATTTGCTTCGTCAGCGAAGCCGGCGGCTACCAGGAATTCCTGCGCAAGGCACGTCCTGAAATATTCGGCAAGGGTGAAATCGTCGATCGCGATGGAAAGACTCTGGGCGAGCATGAAGGTGTGGCGGATTTCACGATTGGGCAACGACGGGGCATTGGCCTATCCGGTAAGAAGCCGCTCTATGTTTTGGAATTGAAACCCCGAGAGAACCAGGTCGTGGTTGGTGAGGTCGAGGACCTCGAAACGAAGAACGTTCCGCTCGACGGTCTCTTCTGGAGCGCGATTCAGCCAACCGATGAGCCGCTTCGGGTGGAAGCCAAGATTCGATACAACATGGCTCCACAGAGGGCGACCCTCCACGGTGGCGATCAGCCCTACCTGGAGTTCGATCTACCGATCCGGGCGGCTACGCCTGGCCAAATCGCCGTTGCCTACCGAGGGCAGACGGTTATTGCGGGAGGGACGATCAGGTCCCTCGATGGCCGTCCATCTCAGAGATCGATCGTTCCTGAGTTGATCGCTAGCCGATAGCTCGCTTCGCCTTTGAAAGGGACAAGGCTGGTAAATGGGATCCAAGAGCGCTGAAGGATCCCATGAACGTCGATAGTCGACGGGCCGCGATGGGCATGGAACCGATTTCCGAGTATCGAAAGTTGATCGAAGAAATGGTTGGCGGCGGTCCAAGAACATCGGTCGACCTATGAGTTTGAACAGGGTCGTATGAGATATCGTAGGGAATAAGAGCAAGCAGTAGTGCGATAGACTGGTGCATTCGCCCAAACATGCGCATAATGGAGCTTGAAACAAGGAGGAACACGATGAGCCACGAAAAAGATGAATCAAACGTTGTGCTGTACATGCTCGCCGGTGTTGGCCTGGGCGCGATCATTGGCGCAGCCGCCGGTCTGTTGTTCGCCCCGAAAGCCGGGGCCGAGACGCGAGAGGAACTCGCCAGCAAATTCAAGGAATTGAAAGGCAAGACCGAAGAGTGGGTTGCCGAACAAAGAGCGAAGCGTTCGACGAACGCGGCGGTCGAAGAACTCGGCGTCTAACGCCAACGTGCCCCGGATATGGGTTGGAGAATAACGCTGTGGGTCACCCTCGTGGTGGTCTCTGTCGTCTTCCTCTACCTGGTCCGGGGCATTCTTTTGCCTTTTATCGTTTCTTTCATAATCGCGGCGCTGCTCGAGCCAAGCGTTAGAAAATTACGCTTGCGAGGCTATTCACGGGGCATGTCGGTTTCGATGGTGTTCATCGTGTTCTTTCTCGCGGTAACGGCGGCGGCGATCTTTGGCGGACCGTCGGTGGTGCGTCAGATTGGTACCGCCACGGGTAAGTTCGAAGAGTTCACGTCGAGCCTGACCGGCGGAAACAAAGCCGACCACTTCTTCCTTCGCTGGAATCCGGTTAACCAGGCCCAAGCGTTCAGTCGCCAAGATCAGTTCGATGTGTTGTTGACCCAGGCGCGCCCCTATCTCGAGCGGGTTGGATTGCCAAGCACTCGCCGGGCGATCATGGAGCAGTATGTCGAACCCAATCGAGGGCAGATCGCCAGTTCGGTCCGGAAGGCTTTCGGTTCCTTCTTTGGCGTGATCGGGTCTTTCGCTTCGGGGATCTTCTCACTGTTGCTTGTCCCCTTGATCGTTTTCATGATGCTTCTGGAAATGGAGGATCTGAGGCGCCGAGGTCCAAGGTGGATCCCGCCATCGATTCGGGCGAATACGATCGCGATCATGAGCGATATCGGTCAGGTCTTCTTGCGCTACCTGCGCGGGGTGGCGCTGGTTTACATCCTTTATGCCGCGCTGGCTGCCCTGCTCCTGTGGTTCTTTAACGTGCCCTATGCGTTCGTCTTCGCCTTCTTGTTTGCCGGCTTCTACCTGATTCCCTATATCGGCGGGTTCATCAGCTACGGCATCACCTTTCTCTCCCTTGGTCTGGGCGGCGTGTCTGGCAACTTCCTGTTTTCGATGAGTTCGCCATGGAGCTATGCCATTTTGGTTGTCGCCGTCTACGCGGTGATCGGGGTCATCTTCGACCAACTCGTGTATCCGCAAGTGGTTGGAGGTTCAGTCGGCCTGAGCGGAGTCATTAACATCTTTGTGATCTTATCGGGAGCCGCGCTCTTTGGCCTTCCCGGTATGATTTTGGCGTTCCCGCTCGCCGGCTCCATCAAGGTGATCTTGGATCGGCTGATCAAAGTGACTTACGTACAATCCGATGTATTGGCATTGCCAGCCGTGCCTTTGAGACACCGTAATACTGCCTGAACAGATCACTCTCTTTGGTACAAATCGCCACTAGTGCTACCATGTTAGCGATGTGCAAGCGATTTGTTCCCGTCGTTGGAATGCTCCTGCTGGCCTTTCATCCCGGCTACGCTTCGACGTTCACGGCCGACCCATCGGTGGATGGTTGGTCCTACCTGGGAAACTCACTCCAGGCAGGCTTGTGGGCCAACGGTTCGACTTCGGGCACGTCGTTTAACGCCTATAGCAGGACCTTCACGCTCGGTTCGACCGACAACGCGATCGGTGGGTTGACCGGTAATCCGACGGGACTGCTCGCCAATGGCAGCAGTTGGCAGGTTGGAGACTTGATCCTTGGTCTGGGAGTTATGTCCACGGGCTCTGCGTTTACAGGCGGCATCTACTACAAATTCGATTTCAACGGCTCAAGTCCGTGGCAGGCAGCATCTTCGGTTGGGGCGGGCGATGGCGTTTACAGCTTCGGCTCGAATCCGCCCAATGGTGGAGTTTCGGGATTTCAGCATCCGCAAAGCTATTTGGTCGGCAAAGGCGATAAATACAGCAACGGCTCCGGAACGGTTTTCACCAACGGTGGCTCCAATCTCAATCTGGACTCGGCGATGATGGCCTGGTCGACCTTAGGCTCCAGTGGACCCTATCCGAATCCGCTCACTTCGGAGTTCCTTCTGAACTACTCGCAATTGATGCGACTAGGCGTTCCCGTTTCCGGCATCTCAAATTCAAAGGTTGTCATCAGTGCCTTCGGAGCGGGATATGGACAGGATATCGTCATCGGAAGCGGTGCGGGTGGTGGCCCACTCTTTGCGCCTGTACCCGAACCGGGGACGATCGGTCTGGCGAGCCTTGCGCTTTTTGCCGGAATTCGTAAGCGTCTCAAAAAGCAGATGCGAGCCTAAGCTCCCCGCTCTTTGTTGAATCGGTCGGCGAGGTGATGCGGCCCGAGTTCCACCGTGTACATTCCCGATTGCAGGTGGACCGTTAGGTCGATGTTCTCGACTTTGAAGTCAAACGGAGCGGACTCTCCGCTGATTAGAAACGAGACGAGTTCACCCTGTACCCGAGCGGCTCGGATCGTGTCCAGGGGCAACTTTGCTTTCTTAAAGACCCCTCCGAACTGGAACTCGTCCTTGGAGATTTGAAGCGTGCCATGGGCTTGGTTGTCCAGATTTGTCGCGGGTCCTCGCCAAAGAACTGAGTTCTGGTCGTCGAAACCCAAATCGCCGCGCTCGTAGCTCTTAACGATCTCGCGGTTGAACTGATCCGCGAACTCGGCTTCCTCCTCTACCAGCGGGAGATCTTGGGTCAAACGATGCCAATCGATGAGCTTGAATGGACGCTCGATATGGCCTTGCAGTTTGCGATGATGCGTACGGACCAATCGCAAGTAATCCCCATCCTTATCGAATTCCGTCGAGCATTGGAGGCAGACAAGGC
>JADZBW010000308.1 GCA_020851885.1 Fimbriimonadaceae bacterium
AGAAGTTGCAGCAGCCAGTCGGGATAGTTGGGAGCTATTGGGGAGGGACACCCGCCGAGGCCTGGACGCGAATGAGCGCATTGGAATCTATGCCAGAGACCAAGCCGATGGCGGACCACTACCGCGCGGTCGCCGAAAACTACGAAGGTGCGATGGCGGATTACCAAAAGAAACTCGCCGAATGGAACCTGAAGGCCAGATTCAACGACCCCGGCAACAAGGGCTACGCCAAAGGCTGGGCGGAGACGTCTTTCGACGATTCGCTTTGGCCGACATTCAAGAACCCTCAGACTTGGGAGTCTTCTGGCATCAAAGATATGGATATCGATGGTGGCGTTTGGTTTCGAAAAACCGTTCAGATCCCTAACGAGTGGGCCGGTCGGAACCTGGTCCTTCAATTGGGCCCGATCGACGACTACGATGTGACGTACTTTAACGGAAGCGAGATCGGGGCGACCGGGCCGGAAGTTGCGGAAAGTTGGCAGAAACCGCGTAATTACCAGGTCCCATCGAGGCTTGTTCGGGCGGGCGCCGCCACGATCGCGATTCGGGTATGGGATTCAGCGGGAGGAGGCGGGCTATCGTCAGGGCCAATGAAGCTCTCAGTCGAGGACATTTCACGAGGGCCGATCGACCTTGCCGGAGATTGGAAGTACCAGACGGAGGCGAGTAGGCCAACCTTGCCCCCAAGCTTCTGGAACAGCCAACCTCAGCAACCGTACGGTCCCGGCAGTGCGGTTGCCCCGTCCAATCTCTGGAACGGCATGATTCATCCGCTGCTTCCCTTCGCAATCAAAGGGGCGATCTGGTATCAGGGCGAATCCAATGCGGGACGTGCCTATCAGTATCGGTCCCTTTTCCCCGGAATGATCAAGGACTGGCGAATGGCATGGGGCCGGGGCGATTTCCCGTTCTACTTCGTGCAGCTTGCCAATTTCATGGCCCGAAAGGCCGATCCCGATGAGAGCGAGTGGGCAGAGCTTCGGGAGGCGCAGACGATGACCCTTCGCCTGCGCAACACCGGCATGGCGGTGGCGATCGACATTGGGGAGGCTGCCGACATCCATCCTCGTGACAAGAAATCAGTCGGCGAGCGGCTCGCTCGCTGGGCGTTGTATCGAGACTATGGCCAAAGGGACCTGGTCCCTTCTGGCCCGCTGTACCAATCGCACCGAATCGTGGGCAACCAAGTCGAGGTCTCCTTCGAGTTTAGCGAAATGGGGCTGGCTTCGGTCTCTGGGCAGTCCCTGCGCGGCTTCTCCATTGCCGGCGAGGATCGGAAGTTCGTATGGGCTCAGGCAAAGACGGTCGGGGACAAAGTGATCGTTTGGTCGCCTAATGTTCCTCATCCTGTCGCGGTTCGATACGCCTGGGCGGACAACCCTGATTGCAACCTTATCAACAAGGCAGGTTTGCCGGCTTCGCCATTCCGAACCGACACTTGGCCTGGCCTGACCGTGGATCGCAGGTAGATCGGCGAGATTACGCTCGAATTACGATCCACCACTTGGGCGGCCAGTCATCCCAGCCACCGCCCAGGCAAGGATCCTGCCTAATCGACTCGGGCGACAAGGCAGGATGCAGGCGGTAGCTAGCTGATCTTGAACCAGACCTTGCCCTTGTCGCTGTCGCCGCCGCCCTGGCTGTAGAGCGTCTGGCCGCGACGGCCGGCAACATCTCCGGTGATTCGGCCGGTCTTGCTATCCAGCACAAGGTGCAGGTCCTTCTTCCCCGCACGGCGATTGATATCCACGTAGTCGTCCTTTCGCTCCATCCCGCCATCATCGTCGTCGATCTTGATACGGATGTGCACGTACCGAGTCGCCGACGTGCCCTGGAACACCCAGCCGGGATGGCCGTCGTCGTCGCTGTGGTTGAGCGACCGCTGTTGCCGTCCTTGACCGATGGTCACCAAGGCATAGAAGTCGGCATTGTCCTTCTTGATCCAGTCACCCTTATCTAGGTTGTTAATCTGGGCAACGCGCATGATAGAGACGGTCACCTTCTTTGCGGGACCAGCAAAAGCGCCGCTCGTGATAAGCAGCGCGGCGGCCGCTCCGGTAGTTAGTTTCAATTGTCGCATGGTTCATAGACGCGTGTTTTTGTAATCGGGGCCAAGGGCCGGGACCTATGCAACACACGCGTTGGAACGGTGACTCGGTGAGGCTAGCCGACGGCGACGGGAGTAGAAGTCCAGCCAAGCTCTATTGAAGGAGCAATTCAACAACATAGGTAAAGTACTTGGCTTCAGAGAATATGACGTCTTATACTGCTCCTGTGAGATGGTTTTGCCGCCAGATTGCATGGGTCTTATTGGCATTGAGCGCCAGTTCCCTGGGGTTTGCCAACGACAAGAAGTTTAGCGACGCCAATATCGATTGTTGGGTTGGTCTCACTTCCCATGAGAAGGATGCCAAGGTTAGCGGCACCAATGTGAACTGCGCTTTCCGGGTGAATTGGGGCTCCGTCGCGGGATATAGCGGCGGGACTTGGGACCAGGTGTCCATCATTCACCTGAAGGTCCAGTGCGACGATTTGAACGAGACGTTCATTCCGGCCCCTGGGCCGCAGGGGCCCACGCTGAGCAAGACCATCCGCTTCGCGAGCACCCACTTCAACGACGATTCGACGATCACCTTCACGATCAAAGGAAAGCTCGACCTGGTGGACCTGGACAACGGCATGGGCAGCAAACAGGTGGAGTTCACCCACACCGCCACGTTGGTGGCGTACAACAAGGGGCT
>JADZBW010000309.1 GCA_020851885.1 Fimbriimonadaceae bacterium
AGAGAAGGCGATCAAAGAAGGGCGGACGACAACCCAGGAAATCTCCACGAGCCTTCGCCGCATGCTCTTAAAGCGCTAGTACCGGAAACAAAACGGCGGATTTCCAAGTCAAAGCCCGGTACCTGGGGAAATTGCCGTGCTCCGTATCTTTCCAACCGCGATCAATGAAGAACCCCTTCCCCTGGATGACATAAGAGTCGTATCGCCCGAAATGGTTCCAGAAGATCCAGCAACGTCGGCATTCGAACCGGACCAGAAGCCAATTCCTGAGGTGACCAAGCCCGACTCTGATGCAGACCTCAGGTAAGTTGCCACTATGATACGGTGGCTCGCGTTCCTCCTGCTTGCCTGTTCGAGCATGCTTTCATTGGCCCAGTTGGAAGGCAAGACAATCTGCATCGACCCCGGGCATCCAAGTGAAGTTGGACGTGGCACGAGGGGGAAGAAGCTCACGGAACTGGAGGTCGCTTGGAAGATGGCGCTCCTCGTTAAGGAGCGGCTTCAACGCATGGGTGCAAAGGTTGTGCTCACCAAGGACTCGCCGGAGCAGTTTGTGCGCAATCGAGACCGGGCCCGGGTGGCCAACGAAGTGAATGCCGACTTCATGCTGAGGCTCCATTGCGACGCGGCGGACGGCAGTGGATTCGCGTCTTTCTATCCCACACAGCAAGGGGTTGCCGAAAACGTGAAAGGCCCATCGCTGCAACTGCTCAAGCAGACCGAACCAATTGCAAAGCGCTTCCACGCGGCGTTGGCCAGGGAGATGAAGGGCAAGCTCCCGGACCTTGGATTGAAATCGGACCTGAAGACGGCGGTTGGCGGTAAGCAGGGAGCCCTGACGGGATCGGTCTTCTCCAAGGTGCCCGTCGTGCTGGTCGAGTTGGTCGTGCTGACCAATCCCAAGGACGAGGCATTCATCGCCAGCGAGCCGGGGCAGGCGGCCCTGGCCGACGCTTTGGCGGCGGGAGTGGTTGCCGTGGTCAAGTCCTAGGGATAGATGTCCTTTCGGACCGAAAACCACCGGCGTTTCAGGGCCCCGTAGCCGATTCTTTTTGCGTGGCCGTCGCACCAGAAGGTGTTCGTGCCGCTCGTGTGGAGGAGGTTGAAGTGGTCTTTCAACGCCTGGGACGGCGGGGGCCCCTCCACCCAGTCATGTGGCTGCAGGAAATTGCAAAGGGGAACGAACGCATCGTGCTCCCAAGCGGCCAGTGTCGCCGAGGATTCTTCGATCTCGGACTCTTGAACGGCCGTGAAGTCGAACGTCCCGCCTACGATCGCCTGGGTCTTCGCCCCTGGACCGTACTCTTGACCCT
Organism: Fimbriimonadaceae bacterium; assembly: GCA_020851885.1. Classification (GTDB taxonomy): domain Bacteria; phylum Armatimonadota; class Fimbriimonadia; order Fimbriimonadales; family Fimbriimonadaceae; genus 55-13. The sequence goes on from JADZBW010000309.1 coordinate 1,314, forward strand.
GCGCCGCCGGATTCGTGACGTAATAAGCAGAGTTGTGGAGAGGTGAAAATCCGTTTGCGGCGAGGGCGGTTTGGGTTTTGCCAGGCTTGTTAGGGCACTTCTTGATGTCGTCGTTCTTAAGGTAGATATCGATCAACCCGGGTCGGATGGGATTCTGGGCAGGTTCATCGACCCGGCCCCAATATCCGTTGACGTTTGGGCCATTGTTGTCGTCGTAACCGATCCAGAAGACCTGGGGCGCAAAGCCCGCCAGGGGTTCGTAGCGGGCCAGGGGGTACCACATGCCGTCGTAGTCCGAAACATACAGGATCGAGGCCGCCGATAACTGCTTCATGTTGCTGATGCACACAATGCCCTTGGCCGCATTCTTCGCCTGAGCAAAGACTGGAAATAGAATGGCCGCCAAGATCGAAATAATGGCGATCACGACGAGCAACTCGATGAGCGTAAAACCGCGTTTGGACATAGCGAACCCTCTTTCCTAGGGTACGACGATTTTCGTCCCAATGGTCAACGGTTTCCTGCCTGTGCCACTTCTCTAGACGATTTGGACATCGTGGGGACCGGATTGCAGTTCACCGATGACCGCGGCTTGCTCACCCGCTTCTGAGAGTCGCTGGACGATGCCCGGAGCGGCATAACGATCGCAGAAGAGGACGATGCCAATTCCCATGTTGAACGTGCGGAACATTTCGTGGTCGGGGATGTTGCCCATCGCTTGGATAAGGGTGAAGATGGGAAGGGTATTCCATGAGCGCCGCTCGATCACCGCGCGGATATCGGAGGGCATGACTCTCGGTAGGTTGTCGTAGAGTCCACCTCCCGTCACGTGGGCGACGGCATAGATCGCATCGGTCTCTTGCAGGAGCGGATAGACAGAGTTGAAGTAGCAGCGGTGCGGTTGAAGCAACTCTTCGCCGATCGAGCGGCCCGTTCCCGGCACTTCGTCTCGGACCGACATCCCGCCGATCTCGAGCAGGGCACGGCGGGCGAGCGAATAACCGTTGGTGTGGAGACCGTTGCTCATGATTCCAATCACCGCATCGCCGCCGTTCATCTTGCCTCGCGGCAAGCGACGATCGTAGTCCACAATGCCGACGATCGAACCAACCAGATCGATCTCGCCATCCAGGTAGACGCCGGGCATTTCGGCAGTTTCGCCGCCGACCAAGGCCGCCCCGACGTTCGAACAGGCTTCGACCAAGCCCTGCAGCAGTTCTTCGAATTGGAGTCCTTCGAGTCGAGAGCAGCCGTAATAGTCCATGAAGAACAGCGGCTTTGCGCCTTGGCAGAGGATGTCGTTGACGCAATGGTTGACAATATCGTGGCCCAGGTTGCGGAACTGACCCATCATTGCGGCGACTTTGGTCTTGGTGCCGACGCCGTCGATGGAACTCACCAGAACGGGGTTGTGAATGCCCTCGAAGGAGGCAAGAAAGAGCGAGCCAAAACCACCGACCCCCGAGATCACATTCGGCGTGTAGGTCCCCTGAATCCCGGAAACTACGGACCTAAGGGCTCTTTGGGCTTCGTCGATATTGACGCCGGAGTCTTTGTAGGTTAGGGGCTCGGAAGACATGGGATGAAGGGTACCCGGGGGATCGGGTACCATATCGCCCGCAAGTGGGCTGGTAGCTCAGTCGGTTAGAGCA
>JADZBW010000310.1 GCA_020851885.1 Fimbriimonadaceae bacterium
ACAGGCGAAGATATGAACGCCTTCGCCGTCCGGGCTCCGATAGTATTCCTCTTTGGGCGCCATCGGCATCTCGAAGCGAAGTCTGCTATCGATAGACGTAAACGGCTGCCAGTCTCCGCCAGTCGCCGATTGCGCAGGAGGCGTAGCCCATGCGGTCACGATCACGGTAAAAAGCAAGGCGTTCATACGGAAGATCGTCGGAGAAATGCGGGGTTCGGTAACCCGCAACCATGCTGGGATCGCCGCCAATCGTTGTGAATTCAGGCACCAATGCCGGTCTCAGGGACCCTGAACCTCGAAAGGTAAACTTGGCTAATGCCCTCCAATATCCGCAACGTCGGGATTATTGCCCACGTCGATCATGGCAAGACGACGCTCGTGGACGCAATTTTCAAACAGTCTGGACTCTTCAGAGAGAATCAGCATATGGCGGAGCGCGTCATGGATAGCAACGATCTGGAGCGTGAAAAGGGCATCACGATCCTGTCGAAGGTCGCGAGCGTCCACTACAAGGACTACAAGATCAACATCGTCGACACCCCGGGGCACGCCGACTTCGGCGGCGAGGTGGAGCGGGTGCTCAGCATGGTCGACGGCGTCTTGTTGGTCGTCGATGCCAATGAGGGCCCAATGCCTCAGACGCGATTTGTGCTCAAGAAGGCGTTTCTTAACGGACTAAAGCCGATCGTCTTCATCAACAAAATCGACCGCGAAAATGCAAGGCCGCTGCACGCTTACGACAAGACCTTGGATCTCTTCATCGATCTGGGCGCGACGGAAGACGACCTTTTCTTCCCCCACCTCTATGGAAGCGGAGCCGGCGGTTATGCCCGCGTTTCGGCTGATGGCGCCGAGAAGGATATGCGCGAGCTCTTCGAAATGATCGTGAATGCGGTCCCACCTCCTCGGGTCGAGATGGATGGCCCCTTCCTACTCCAAGTCAACAACCTCGACTACAGCGACTATCTTGGGCGCATGTTTGGCGGCAAGGTGCTTCGGGGGAGCGTGAAGGTCGGCGACCGCGTGGAAATGCTTCGAGAAGGGATGGATAAGAAGTCCGCGTTCAACGTGACGAAGCTTTGGACTTATGAGGGTATTCAACTCAAGGAAGTCGACGAAGTTTCTGCGGGAGAAATCGCCATGCTTGCCGGCCTGGACAATGTGCTGATTTCGGACACGATCGCACACGTGGATTCGTCGCCGGCGCTCGAATCCATCAAGGTCGAGCCATCGACTCTCTCGATGAACTTCTATGCGAACAACTCGCCTTTGGCGGGTAAAGACGGTGGCAAATACCTCACCATCCACAAGATCCGCGAGCGCATCGAGAAGGAAGAAGCGGTCAGCGTTAGCGTCAAGATCGATCCCGAGAGCCCTCCTGATACCGTAAAAACCCAGGCTCGCGGAGAGTTGCAGCTTGCCATTCTCATCGAGACGATGCGTCGCGAAGGCTATGAAATGCAGATTTCCAGGCCCCAGGTCATCTATAAGCGCATCGATGGAAAGATCTATGAGCCTTACGAAATAGCGACCTTGGAATGCCCTGAGGACTCGGTCGGCGTCGTGATGGAAGACATGTCCCGTCGTAAGGGCGACATGATCGACATGCGCAAGAACGACAACGGCACCTCGTCGCTGGACTATTCCATTCCGACACGGGGCCTCATCGGTTTCCGTTCCAACTTCTTAACGATGACCCGTGGCCTTGGATTAATCTCCGCGCTTTTCGATGGCTACAAACCGTACAAGGGAGAAATCGAAAGCAGGACCCAAGGTTCGCTGATCAACAAAGATCCCGGCAAATTGACTCGGTATGCCTATGAAGACGTCATGCAGCGAGGAACGCTCTTTTACCCGACCGGTACCGACTTGTATGGTGGAATGATCGTTGGGGCTTGTTCTCGCGATGAGGACATGATAGTCAATGCTACTAAGGAAAAGGCAGCCAACAATATCCGTTCTGCGACATCGGAACAGACGGCCGCCCTCGACCCTCACCGGGAGTTTTCATTGGAGCAGGCGTTGAGCTGGCTCCGCGAGGACGAACTGCTCGAGGTCACGCCCAAGCAGCTTCGGTTCAGAAAGAAGATCCTCGATCACAGCGAGCGCCGAGTAGCGGAAAGGCGCAGCGAAGTCCTGGTGTAGTTTCCTGCCGCATCGGGCGGTTCAAGAGGTCGTCGCTCAGTTCCAGGTCTTGCGAAACGCGTACCTTCAATATCAGAGCGTTCTGGACCCTCCGCCAATCTGCGCTTCAAGTCGGCGTTTGGCCCGATGTCGACGCTGGCGCGCCCGGTGGCTCTCCGAGCGCATGCCAGGCTCCAGACGAGCATTTCGCTCACGCTGGCGCTGGGCATGTTCGCATTCTTCCTTGCAGGCGAGCCCCCTATCGCGCTCACACTCCTCGCATAGGAAGTAAAGGCGATTGCAATCCACGTTGGAGCAGTTCACATACCGCGATGAGGGTCGTGAGCACTTCTCGCAATTCGACACCGGTGGTCCTATGTGTACGGAAAGGCGGTCGTCGAACATGAAACAGTCGCCGTCGAACAGGTCTCCTTGAACTTCACGGTCTTTCGCATAGGTGACGATGCCGCCATTGAGCTGATAAACCTTTTGAAATCCTTCATCGAGAAGAAAAGCCGTCAATTTCTCGCAGCGAATACCGCCTGTGCAATAGGTTAGAAGCGGACGTTCCTTGGAATCTCCGAACTCGTTTCGCAGCCAATCAGGGAACTCCTTGAAGGAAGTGACCGGTGGGCGAACCGCGCCTCGGAACCGCCCCATCTCGTACTCGTAGTCGTTCCGAATGTCGAGGACGATGACTTCGGGATCCTCCAATCGAGCTCGAAATTCCCTCGGTTCAAGTTCAATCCCTGTGCGGGTGATTGGATCGGCAGGAATTCCCAGGGTGACGATTTCTGCCCGAACCTTGATCGAAAGTCGCTTGAAGGCGTGTCCATTGTATTCGTCGACTTTGAATTCAGTGCCTTGAAGAACGGGATGCGCCTGCATGCGCTGGCAATACTCCTCGGTGCCTTCGACGGTTCCTGACAAGGTGCCGTTAATTCCTTCGTGAGCAATGATAATGCGACCCTTTAGCCCCAACTCTTCGCACCAAGACATCTGCTCGGCCTGAATTGTCTCCGGATCGGCGATTCGAACGAACTTGTAGTACA
>JADZBW010000311.1 GCA_020851885.1 Fimbriimonadaceae bacterium
AGATGAAGGAGGCAAGTGCGGTCCGCACCGCCGCTATAACCAACCAGGAGCCGGGATTCGGGAGGAATCAACTGGGATTCGTCAAGATGCTTGCGAAAGGCCTCGAGCACTCGGTAGAGGATACCGGAGGGGCTCTTGCTTGTTGTTATCGAGGAGAGCGCCCGGACTTCGTGCTTCAAGCTCACCGGAGTGTGCGCAAGCGGGTCGTCGTTCACGGTCACCTTGCATTAGAAAAACACCGAAAACACTAGATTCGCCGCGAAAAACACAGAGGGTTGAGGGTTTGCACCCTCGCGCCCATGACCTAGAAAGCAATCCTAGAACAAAAAACGGCAAAACTTGACAATTGATTGTGCTGAAGAACACAATAGGTGAGGTTTTAGAGATTGGGCAATTGGGCCCTTCTCGTCAACCACCCCCGAAGTATCCCACGATGGAAATTCCCGAACGTTAAGGGGCCGTCGCACATAGACGTGTGGCGGCGCAAGGTTTCAGGGTCCCTTTTGACCGCGCCCTGAAGACAACAGGAGACTGCCGCCATGCGAACCGATGAACTCACCTTCGTCGAGCAGCTAGAATCGCTTGCCCGATCGAATAATCCCGAACTCATTCGCGAGCAGCTGTCGGACGAACGTCCCGAGGACCTCGCCGATGCGCTCGTGCGCATCGAGTTGGAAGACGGTCTTGTCGTTCTCAAGGGGCTCGAGCCTGAGCAGGCAGGTTACGTTCTGACCGAACTCCCCACCGAGACTGCCCGCTCCTTTATCTCATTGCTGCCCGACGCGACCGTCGCGCATTACATGGACATCCTTCCCATGGACGACGCGGTCGACCTTCGAGAGGAGTTGGGCCCGGAGCGGTTTGACGCGCTTCTGGAGATCATCCCGGCCGAAGATGCCGATGAGATTCGGCGTTTGATGGGCTATCCCGAAGACTCGGTTGGCCGTATCATGACCGAGCAGTTTTTCGAGGTCAGACCGGAAACGACGATGGCCGAGGTCCTCAAGGACATCAGGCTTTCTTCGGAAGCGAAATACGAAACGGTCAACGATATCTACGTTCTCGACGGGAACGCGCATCTGCTGGGCGTCTTTAGCCTGCGAAGGGCGATTCGGGCCCTGCCGGACCAGCCCGCTTCCGACTTGATGAACGTCGAGCCGGTGACCTGCGAAGCTTTGGAGCCGGCAGAAGACGCCGCCCGCCGGATGGCCCGGTACGGTTTCTACGGCCTGCCGGTTTTGGATCGGCGCGGGCGCATGGTCGGCTTGTTCACCGGCGACGATGCCCAGGCGATCATTCGCGAAGAAGATACCGAAGACGCCCTCAAAATGGGCGCCGTTTCGGGCGATGCGGATGCCTACTTGTCTTTGAGCGTTCTGCAACTCGTTAAGCGCCGAGTGCCCTGGCTCCTCGCGCTATTCATCGCCGAGAGCCTGACTGGCAACGTCCTGCGCCTTTACGGTCAGGGAAGCGTCGATGAACTGAAGCTCAGTCCCTTGACCTTTTTCATTCCTCTCCTCATCGGAGCGGGGGGAAACAGCGGCGCGCAAGTGACGACGACGATCACCAGAGCATTGGCCCTGGGTGAGGTGAAGACCAATGATTGGTGGACGGTGATGCGCCGCGAGATCGCCACCGCCCTGATTTCGGGAGGCATCTTGGGATTGGTCGGGTTTGTTCGGGCATACCTAAACGTGCCGATCATCGGCTGGGGTTCGTCGCTCGATCTCAGTCTGGTGGTGGGACTTACGTTGCCGGCCATCGTCCTGTGGTCGACGTCTTTGGGAAGCCTCTTGCCGATTGGGGCAAAGCGATTTGGCCTGGACCCGGCGGTGATGAGCGCGCCGTTCATCACGACTTTTGTCGATGCGACCGGTCTGGTGATCTATTTCGAGATCGCCCATCGACTTCTCGGTCATTTGGGCAAGATCTAGGCATGAAGGTCCTGCTCGACACCGATATCGGGAACGACATCGACGACGCGGTGGCCCTTGCGTATCTCTTGCGCAGACCTGGGTGCGACCTCATTGGGATCACAACCGTTACGGGACAGGCTCAGAAACGGGCGGCGCTGTGCGAGGTTGTGTGTCGAGCGGCGGGCCGCGAGGACATACCAATCCACTGTGGTCGAGAGACGCCGCTGGCCCATGGGCCAGGCCAGCCGAATCCGGTTCAATACGAGGCAATTCACGATTTACCGCATCGGTTGGATCGGCCTCTGAATGCAGCCGTCGACTTTCAAAGACGAATCATTCGCGATAACCCGGGCGAGATCACTTTGCTCTCAATCGGTCCCTTTTCCAACCTGGCGATCCTCTTTGCATTGGATCCCGAGATCCCATCGTTGCTTGGAGGTCTTGTTTCAATGGCGGGGTCGTTCTTTCCGGGCGCTCCGGAGCGAGAGTGGAATTGTATGGTCGACCCGACCGCCTGCGCGATGGTCTATGCCGCCGATAGGACAGATCACCGATCGATCGGCCTGGACGTGACCATGCAGTGCCAATTGTCGCCGATCGAAGTTCGCGATCGCTTTATTGGTGAACCACTCGCAACGGTGGCCCGGCTGGCGGAGGTCTGGTTCAAGAACGGTGGCGACAAATTGACTTTCCATGATCCCCTTGCCGCCGCCCTCCTTTTCGAGCCCAACCTCTGCACCTTTGAATCGGGCAAAGTCAAAGTCGACCACAGTGGTAGGACCCAGTTCATCCCTCCTGAAGATCTGGCCAGTTCATCAGATCAAGTGGCCAAGACCGTCGATCGAGATCGATTTTTCAGGGAGTTCTTCGCCGTTTTCGAGGCTTAGGCAAAGACGGGAATCGGGCAAGGCAGGTGGCGATGGGAGAGGTCTTGCCAGGGAATGCCTATTGCCCTTGCATAGTCCCAACCAGTCGCCCCGATTTGCTGGACTCCGGCATTGATCGGCTGGCCGGCCGGGACCGTCAGCGCCTGCTGTTGAACTACCATCAGCGGCTCCCGAGGGTTTTTCCACTGCAGAACCAGGCGATAGATCACGAACCGACCCGTCGGCAAGAACCGTTCCTCCGCCATCAGCGACATGGAAAGAAGGCTCTCGATAGGTCCCGTGTAGAGCCTTGGAATGAAGCCCGGACCGTGCCAGCGACGATAGGATTTCGTTCTCAAATCAAACGTGATCCGCTGCAAGGAGGCGAGCGCCCATAGGCCTGCGCTGAGAATCATCAGGCCTACCCATCCCCAATAGAATAGACTGCCAACCCCGAAGACCTGTCCCAACAGGCCATAGAGGATCAACCCGGCGCCGAGGACGAGAGTCGTCCAGCAAAGATTCATGTATGCCGGTGGAGGACCGAAAAAGAGCACACGACCCTCTTTGAGGAATCGACCGGATAGCGGCGTCTCTAAGGCCATGACTGATTCTCGCTCTCAACGCGGGTTCGCATCCAGCCGCTCAAAACTGCTTCGGACAGATCACTTTTCCAAGGCGATCTTCAAGACCTGATCCGCCCGCTTCACGAAATGAGCTTTGAGCTTGGATCGAATCTCCTCGGGCACATCCTCCAGGTAATCCTTTTCATTCTGGTCGGGAAGAATCAGCGTCGTCACGCCGGCCCGGAATGCGGCGAGGACCTTCTCTTTGATGCCACCTACGGGCAGAACCTGCCCACTGAGCGTGACTTCTCCGGTCATCGCCAAACGATCCTTGACCTTGCGATTGGTCAGCAGCGAAGTTAGCGCGGTGAGCATGGTCACACCCGCGCTGGGGCCGTCCTTTGGAACGGCGCCTGCCGGCACATGAACGTGAATCTCCGTTTTCTCATAGAAATCTTCGGGAATCTTGTATTGTTTGGCGTGGCTTCGGATGTAGCTCAGGGCTGCCGTGACCGACTCTTTCATGACATCGCCGAGTTGTCCGGTGACGATCAATCCTCGCGTTCCGGTCATGCGAGTCGTTTCGATGAACAGGACATCGCCGCCGACCGGGGTCCAGGCAAGCCCGATCGCCGTTCCCGGTGTCAGTTCTCGCTCAAGAACCTCTTCGGTGAGGAAACGCGGGGCGCCGAGACATGACTCGATGAATTTCTGGTTGACGACGACCTTGGCCGTACGACCCTCGGCGAAAAGTCGGGTTGCCTTTCGAACGACCGAGCCAATTTCTCGCTCCAAGTTGCGAACTCCGGCCTCGCGAGTATAGAACCTGATCAACCGAACAACGGCTTCGGATTTGAACTGGATCTGCGAGGGTCGCAGACCGTGCTCCTCGACCTGCTTGGGAATCAGGTGTTGCACGGCAATATTCGCCTTCTCCTCCTCCGTATAGCCTCCGAGTTCGATGACCTCCATGCGGTCGCGCAAGGGAGCGGGAATCGTATCCAGCCGATTGGCCGTGGTCACAAAGAAGACTTTGCTGAGGTCGAATGGCGAATCGATGTAATGGTCTCGGAAGGTCGAGTTCTGCTCCGGGTCAAGAACCTCCAGAAGGGCGGACGATGGATCGCCCCGGTAATCGTTGGCGAGCTTGTCGATCTCATCGAGCATGAAGACCGGGTTATTGGTCTCCGCACGACGAATTCCTTGGATGATCTGGCCAGGCAAGGCTCCGATGTAGGTGCGGCGATGACCGCGGATCTCCGCTTCGTCCCGCATCCCGCCGAGCGAGACGCGTATAAACTTGCGGCCCATCGCATGGGCGATCGAACGACCCAATGAAGTCTTGCCGACCCCCGGAGGACCCGCGAAACAGAGAATCGGCTGGCGGACTTTGCCGTCCTTCTTCACGATCCTTACGGCGAGGAATTCGATAATGCGTTCTTTGATCTTGTCGAGGCCGGCATGGTCCTTGTCGAGCACCTCCTTGACGGCCTTGAGATTCAAATTGTCATCGGTGCTGGTATTCCACGGGAGCGCGACCATCCAGTCGACGTAAGTTCGCGCGACGGTGTACTCGGGCGCTCCAGGAGACATGCGGCGCAATCGGTCGAATTCACGATTGACTTCGCGAAGTGCTTCCTGGGGAAGGTTCGCCTGCTCGATCTTCTCGCGGAGCTCCTCGACCTCCTCGCCGCGATCATCGACTTCGCCGAGTTCTCGCTGAATCGCTTTCAGCTGCTCGCGTAGGTAGTAGTCGCGTTGGGATTTGCTGAGCTCGGTATTGACCTCGCTCTGCACTTTGCTACTCAGTTCCAAGACTCGAACTTCCTTCCCAAGCATCTCCAAGAGCGCGCGAAGCCTCGTCTGCAGATCCACCGTTTCGAGAACCTTCTGCTTGTCCTCGGGGCTGAGCGTCATGTGAGCCGCAACGAGGTCGGCCATCACATTGATTTCTTGGACGGCTTGAGTGAGGGTGCGCAATTCATCGGGCAGTTGAGGAGATAGGCGAATCGCCTGCTCAAAGAGAGCGGCTACCGAACGGCGAAGCGCCTCGAATTCCTCGGTTCGATCTTCCGGGACATCGGGCTCCTCGATGAGTTCGATCCTTGCCCGCAGATAGGGCTGCTCCTGAATACGCTCGACAATTTTGAATCTCTGGACCCCCTGGACGATCAATCGAACGGCATCGGGCATCTTGACAAGGGTGCGGATGATCACCGCGCACCCATACTCGTAGACGTCGTCGAACCCGGGCGCTTCGTCGCCAGGACGTCGTTGGGCGATGACGCCGATGATTCGGTTGTTGCCGACGATGCTCTCGTCGATCAGTTGGACGCCTGCTTCACGAGCGACGCTCAACGGGGCGATCAGCATCGGGTAGATGACGCTGTCGCGCAGCGGAAGAATGTTCAATTCGGTGGGGATGTCCGGTTTAGGTTCATCCTCGGTGCCGTCTTGAATATGCGGTTCGACGCCTTCAGCGTCCACCCATTCTTCGTCTTCGATAGGCAGTTTGACTTCTGACATTAAATCTTCTTGATCGTGACAGTCTTGGTTACGACGACTCGCTGCTGTTTTGGCAACATGATGAGCAGAAAGCCATTCCGGTATTGGGCCTTCATCTCATCGATCGAAATCGGGATGTCCGGCAGCTTGACCTCTCGTTGGAACTCTCCATAGAAAATCTCCAATTGGTGCACGCCAACTCGGTTCGCCGCGTTGTCACTCGCATCTTGGCGGGAGCCCCTGATCAGCAGGCTATGGCGATCCGCCAGATAGAGAAGACTGATCTCGTCACCCCGAACTCCGGCGATTTCAACTTTGACCAGAATTCGATTCGCGTCCTCGAGCACATCGACTCTCGGTTCCCATCCTTTCCCGATCGCGACGGCGGGCCGCGTGCGCACCATCTCCTCGCTTAGTCTTTGCAGTTCGTTGCCAACCTGCCAAAGCCACTCATCGATGTTCTGGCGAGACATGCGTGGAGTTTACCAACGCATGTCGCACGGGTACGGGGCCTTACGAAGTTGGATGTCGGGCAATAGGGGGACACGGAGTTCTTACCGTCGTGCTCCAAAATGAGCTTCGACTTGCTCTTAGTTGGCATGTCAAGTGAACGCATCCAAAAGGAAATGGGGAGAGTTACACGATGAAACTGTTCAATAGAATTCTCGCAGCGGCCGTCCTCGTCGCCGCCATCGGTTGTGGCGGCGGCGGTGGTGGTGGCGGCGGGGCCGCGGGCCAGAGCGCATCGATATTCATTACCGACAACCTGATCGTCGGTTACGATCATGTTTGGGCAACCGTCAAGAAGGTGGAGCTCAACAAGGTGGGTGGCGGGACCTCGGTGGTCTACAACGATTCCCTGGGAACCACCCTCGACCTGCGCTCGCTGCGCGATGGATCCGGCCGACGTTTCAAGTTTTTGGCACGCGAAGACAACTTGAGCGGTCAGTTTGAAGGGGTCACCGTCACGTTGGACGACGACGTCGTTCTCTATCCCACCGGTGCGACAACGGGCCAGCCCCGACTGTTCCAAGGCGCCGTGGGTGGCAACAAGGTCCTCTCTGCCGCCTTCCCAGCGCAGGCGTTTGGACCTGGAAACGATGATCTCTCCATCGACTTCGACTTGGCTCAGTGGAACGATAACGGAACGGAAGTGACCGATGCCGTCATCGTTGCGGTCCTCGACGATAACAGCGTCGACGATCCGGGCCGATGCGACGATGACGACTACAAGGGAACGATCAGCAACTTACAGGGCACCGCCCCAGATCTGACCTTCACGCTGACGCGGAACAACATGAGCTTTGAGGTCCAGTGCGACGCCAATACACGCATTCACCGATCCGAAGGAAGTGGCAATCCGGTGCTTGCGAACGGTCAGCGGGTCGAAGTCCGCGGGAAGTTCTTGGCAACGACCAACGTCTTGGACGCCGACAAGATCAAAATCGAGGATGCCAACAGCGCGGAGAGCGACGAAGCCCAAGGCACGGTCTCCAATCTCGATGCGGTTGCCGGTTCCATGAAGCTCGACGTCTACGACGCAGACCACTTCATTCCCGTTTCGAACCCCATCGATGTTGCGAGCACGGATTCGACCAAGTACCGGGCCCGCTCTGGCGTCATCGTAACTCGTGCCGAGTTCTTCGCCCTTCTGTCCGATGGCGCCCACGTGGAAGTCGAAGGAGACTATGATTCGGGAACGAACACATTGACCGCCAAGAAGATGAAGCTCGAAGATGGCGATGGAGGCGGTGGCGGCGGCGGCGAGGATGAAGCCGAGGTCAAAGGCGCGACGGGCAGCGTCGATTTAGGAGCCTTCACTTTTACCGTCGTCGCGACGAACTTCAGCGGTATCAACGTTCCTCCTGGTACGGTGATCGACGTGGTCACCAACGGGAGCACGAAGTATCGTGGACTCAGTGGTGGAAGCCAACTCACCCAGGCGGAGTTCTTTGCCGCACTGTCCGGGACTCCTGGCCAGAAGGCAGAGGTCGAGGGCCACTGGAACGGTACGGTACTGACGGCAAAGAAGTGCAAGCTGGAAGACTAATCCTGCTTCACTGAACTCCGGCCAAGCCGCGTCGGAAGGTCCAACCGTAGACTGCGGTCAAGCCGACGAGCAAGCCTCCCAATTGCAATGCAAAGGGGAGGCTTGTCTTTTGGGCCAGATAGCCAAATCCCCAAACGCCAAACGGCCCGATTCCCGAGAGCGCCCATACGTGCATCGAGAGGACGCGACCTCTCAAACGCTCAGGCGAGAGGGTCTGGAAGAGCGTGTTGCAGGTGTTGAAGATCGACACCGAGGAGAAACCAAGGATTGCGAGGGCGGGATAAGCCACCCAAATGGTGGTCGCGTGGGACAAGAGGAGGAGGGCAAGGGAGATGGTGGTGATCGCGATTCTGATAACGAGCGCTTTCACGGGGCGCTCCGTCAGCGACATGACGATCAACAAAGCGCAAACCGAGCCTACGCCAACCGCCAGATACGACTCCCAGAGTCTCTCTCCAATCCCAAGCATTTCCTGGGAAATCGCGGGGATTTGCGTTAGGTAGAACAGGCCGAAAACCGAGATGCTGCATTCGAGGACGAACAGGGTTCTCAATCTGATTTCTCTGAATGTGTACAAAGCGCCTTCGGTGATCAGATCCATGATCGGCTGAGGCTCGCGCTTCATCGCGGAAAGATCCGCCTTGATGGCAAGGCAGGCGAAGATCAGGGCAAGGAAGCTGATCCCGTTGATGAGATAACACATCGCCGGGCCAAACGCGGATAGTAGGAGGCCGCCGATAGCGGGCCCAATCAAGCGCGACATATTGAACGTTAGCGCGTTGATGGGAATGGCGATGGGGAGGTCTTCGATCGGGACGACGCGGCTCACCACGGATTGTCGCGTTGGCATCTCGATGGCGGAAACCAGTCCCAATATGAGGGCGACGACCACGATGTGCCAGTACTGCACAAAATTGAAGTAGGTTGCAGCGGCGAGGAAGCAAGCGCCGACGGCAAACACGGCCTGCGTGACGACCATCAAGACGCGCTTGTTCAACGTATCGGTTAAGCTCCCGGCAAAGGGGCCGATAACGGTCACCGGCACCATACCGAAAAAGGAGACCAGTCCAAGCAGATTCTTGTCGTGGGTAAGTTGGTAGACCAGATATCCCTGTGCGATGTTCTGAATCCAGCTACCGCAGAATGAGAAGAAGGCACCGGCCCAAAGTAGCCTGAAGTCGCGATGGCGGAAGACGCGCGCCAATTTGCCGGTCGGCATGGAGACATCATTCGAAGAAGTCTCGACCCCATCCCTGTCCGACATACCTTAGTATGCCCCACGAAGGAAGTCCCAAATTCCGCCGACATCAAACCGTATAGGTTCTAACGCTTCGTACCTAGCTAGGTCCGTCTGGTAAAGTGTACGGACGCAGGAAGCGTGAGGTCGAATTGGACAATCCGTCGCAGTTAAGGATTCTGCAAGTTATATCGAGTTCCGCCACATCGGGAGCGGAGAAGCACACCCTACACTTGGCCCGCCGGCTCCAGGAAAAGGGCCATTTCGTCAAGGTGGTTTGCCCCGAAAAGGGTTGGTTGCCCACGGTACTGGAGGATTCCGACATCTCATGCAAAGTCATGAGCATGAAGGGGTCTGGTTGGTACCGGACCATGATCTATTTGATCCACCAGGCGCGCAAGCACAAGATCGACGTCATCCATACCCATTTGACCCGTGCGGCCTACATTGGCCATGCCGCCAGCGTTCTGTCGCGAACCCCGGTCGTAACGAGCGTCCACATTGCCAACAACGATCAGATCTACAAGCGATTGGCGCGGGGTTCAAATCGCCTGGTAGCCGTTTCCAACTACGTCCGAGGAATGCTCCATGGTAGAGGGGTCCCCGACCGGTTTGTCGACACCGTCTATAACGGAACGGACTTCGTGGACTTCGCTCCTTCCGATCCCTGCCTTGTGAAAGATGAGTTTGAGATCCCTCACTCTCGACAACTCATTGGTTTGGTGGGTCGGGTCTGCCGTGAAAAGGGCCATCTGGAGATCATCGAGGCGATGAAGACGATCCGCAAAGATCATCCTGAGGCGCATTTGGTGTTCGTTGGCCGAGTAGAGCAACCGTTCAAAGAAGAGTTCGAGGATGCGATCAAGAGCGCGGGGATCGACGATCGCGTCACGATGACGGGCATTCGGCATGACGTGCCTCGACTTCTCGATTCCTTTACTATGACGACGATGCCGTCCCACATCGAGACTTTCGGCATTGCCGCCCTCGAGGCGATGGCTCGCAGCAAAGCCGTTGTTGCCACCAAAGTTGGGGGATTGCCGGAAGTCGTTCGCCATCTGCAGACCGGGCTCTTGGTGGACGTGCGGTCGGACGAGATTGCGGAAGCAGTGAGTTATCTGCTCTCCAACAATGAAATCCGAGAGACGATGGGCGCCAATGGCCGCCAATTGGTCAAGCAGAAGTTCACGATCGGTGAAATGGTTCGCCAGTTCGAGGGCGTTTACAATAGGGCTGCCGGCCGAGAGTAATTTCGCTCAACGGATATACAAAAAGTCGCGGCGCCGTACCCAAGTGGCTAAGGGAAGGGTCTGCAAAACCCTCATTCAGCAGTTCGAATCTGCTCGGCGCCTCCATATTGTCGGTGGATGTCTTTTGCCCGCGCCTCATGGAGCAGATGCGCGGATGACCCAACGCCCAACTCCCCTACGTCCCGCGCCTGCAGAATTGCTTCCCGGGTACCATTTGAGTCTCCGCTCGCGAGGTGCCGTGCCCAAGTGGCCTAAGGGGTCGGTCTGCAAAACCGATATTCAGCGGTTCGAATCCGCTCGGCACCTCCAATCTTCTATCCGCCAACCGTGGACGCCCAGAATCAGAGGCGATTTGCCGTGCTGACGGATGCTTCCCGGACCTCATCGGCGGTCACTTCCAATCCCCTCTGGCTGGACATATAGATGCCCTCGGAGATCAACATCGTGTTCAGTGCAATCTCCGCCGTGGGAATCAACGGCACCTTGCCTTGGAGAGCGGCCACCCAGTGCCTTTGCGAATCGGAGTAGTAGATTCCGTCTTCCTTGACGTTGTGCCATCGATAGTTGGCCGAACCCAGGTTCGCCGTGCCGTCGATGTCGATATCGCCAAACGAACGGTGGAATGAGAATGGGTTTAGCCTAACCCCGCCCGTGCTTCCGACAATCGATGAGCCTTCGAAGCCTCCCAGGTGGATCGCCCAGGATTCCAGAACATCCATGGAGAGCCCGCCCTTGAATCGCACGAGGCCCAATCCGAGTTCCTCGACATCGTAGTTGGAGATCTCTCTGCGTCGGGCATCCATGTCCATCTTCTGATAGGTCAAGCCGGAAATGCGCTCGACATCTGGATTCCCGAGGAGGAAGAGCATCCGCGCGATGTGATAGACGCCCATATCGTACAATGCTCCGCCCGAAGAGTGCTTTTTTTGCACAAAACTTGGAGTTCCATAGCCATCCACGTAGGGACGGCCACGTCGTCGGAAACCGGTCGAGCGGGCGTGAAAGACCTCGCCCAACTCTCCAAGATCGATCAACTCCTTGGCGGCCCTGGTCTCATCGCTATAGAGCGTCGAGAGTTGGATATGAAGCTGCTTTCCCGTCTTGCGCGCCGTCTTAAGCATCGTCTCGGCATCGGTGTAAGAACCCGCCATTGGCTTCTCGCAGTAAACGTGCTTGCCAGCCTCCAAAGCTCTGACGGTGCCCGGCATGTGGAGGTTGTTGTGCAGACAGACGTCGATGGCATCGATTTCTTCGATTTTCAGCAAATCGTCGATGCTCGCCAAAGCATGGGGAATCCCGAACTCGGCGGCAGACCTATGGGCGGTTGCTTCGTCGATATCCGCGCACGCCACCATCTCGGCGTCAGGGATCTCTTTGTAGGTGCGCATATGGTGCTGGGCGATCTGGCCACAGCCGAGAATTCCGATTCGAACCTTGCTCATCGTTCGGGGAGTTTGAATGATAAATCTCGTAAATCAACAACGTTCGCGCCCTTCTTTTCCAGAATCTGCTCAGCTAAAATAGAGTTCGAATCCAGACGCCATGTCCAAGCGTCTGTATAGAGCACGACATGGCACCCAGGCAGACTCTCGCCGAGCGAACGGGGATATCCCCACTTGGCGTCATTGCGCCCCCGCCGATCCATGTCACAACCCCGA
Organism: Fimbriimonadaceae bacterium; assembly: GCA_020851885.1. Taxonomy (GTDB): domain Bacteria; phylum Armatimonadota; class Fimbriimonadia; order Fimbriimonadales; family Fimbriimonadaceae; genus 55-13. The sequence goes on from JADZBW010000311.1 coordinate 12,049, forward strand.
CCTTTGACGGGTCG
>JADZBW010000312.1 GCA_020851885.1 Fimbriimonadaceae bacterium
CGGACATGGTCGCCTGAGAGGGCCACATCATCAGTTGTTCCATAGGGAGGTGGCGTGTTGCCGGCGGCTACTCCGGTCCACAGGTAGAACTCATTCCCCTCTTGCCCCTTGATTTCGAACTCATGGATAGCCCCGACCACTTTCGGCTGTGTGTCGGGGTGCAAGGAATAAGGGACGGTATACGAGCCGATCACTTTGGTGACGCCGTTCGGCAAGCTCAGCTTCAAGGCGCCGTCCAGGGTTCCAAAAAGCTGCGCTTTTGCGAGGCACCTTCCCAACAGTTCCAGGTTGCTGTACGGCGCGGTCCCGCCCGTCCCGGAGATGACGCGATGACTGCCCAGGGTGCCGTTCGAACCAACCAGTTTGCAGGCCAGGAACAACTGGTCGGGAGCCGTCTCAACGATTCGCATATGCCAGATCCATGCCCGGAACTTGAGGATGCCGCTGGCGGGCACCGTTAGTTTGGCGCGGTACAAGATTGGTTTTTCAGTTTCGGCACCATATCCTTCGGGCGCATTGCTGACAAACAGGATCCGGTCGTCGGTCCCTCCGTCGTCGGTCCATTCCTGAGTCACCGAGATCGGAATGAGATTGGTGCGGGCCGCATCGCCTTGGTTGCATGGCATGAAACTAGAATACGACGTTTCGATGTCAAGACCAAGTAATGTACTGCGAATGATGATTCTTCAAGAATTCGTCGAACGCACAGCGGCTTGCCTAACCCCCCGAGCAGGTTATCGATACTCCACCAAATACTCCGCCTCTGCTTCAAACAGCTTGTAGGTCATCTCTTTGATCTCCGCCGGGCAACAAACCGCCGCCGTCAGGGGATCGAGCATCAACGCCTGAGCCGCCATCTCCTTGGAACGGTTCAGAATCGCCTCGACACCCATGTCGAACATGCCCATGTTCGAGGCGCAGATTGCGGCCATGTGGCGGGGAAGACGCCCAAATCGCGTCGGCTGAATCCGATTGTGGTTCACCAGACAGGCAACTTCGACGCAGCCATCCTGAGGGAGGTTCTCGATACAACCTCGATTGGCGACATTGCCATGAATCACGAACGGCTGGTTTTTCTCGCAGGCTTCGATGATCCACGCGCCGTATTCCCAGGAGCGCTCCGTCTTTGCCTCCTCTTCCCCCCGGAAGAGCCGCTCGCGATACTCGTCCTGGTTCTTGCGCCACGTCGGCCAGTTGTTCGCGTAGAAGCTCTCTTCGCCCCGATAGCCGGTGTCCGTGTACTTTTCAAGCAGGTCCTTCCGTTTTCGGTAATAGGGGAGGTACTCGCTGAGGTGACCGCTGGATTCGGTGATGAAGGCGCCAAAGTGAAGCATCATGTCCGAGCGCCCGGGCTCGGCCTTTGCGAATTCACTGGAGCGATCCCGGGCTTGGCTCATCAAAGTTGGGTACAGGCTCTCGCCGTCCGGGCCGTTGAACTCGGTAAACCAAGCGAGGTGGTTGATACCGGCGCACTTCCATTGCACCCCTTCGTAAGGCACGCCGGTGTAGCCCGAAAGCATATGGGAAGTTCCCTGAACCGAGTGGCAAAGCCCAACCACTTCCATCGAGCTTTGCCTTTGCGCCGCCAAGCACATCATGTTCATTGGATTCGTGTAGTTCAGGACCAAGGCTCGGGGACATAGCCGTTCAGCATCTTTGAGAATGTCGAGCCAAACCGGGATTGTGCGCAAGCTCTTGAAGAGGCCGCCCGGTCCAATCGTGTCCCCGATGTTCTGACTCACGCCGAACTCGAGAGGAATGTCGTTGTCGAATCGAACGCAGTCGATACCGCTTACTTCGATGGAATTGACGATGTAATCCGTTCCGGACAGGAGTTCGAGCCGGTCGGTGCTCGCTTTCAGAATCCAATTCTCGGCTTCGCCGGTCGCTTCAAGGACTCTTTGCATCAGTTTTCGACTCAATTCCAATCGAACGGGATCGATGTCGATCAGCCTGAGTTCGCCACCGATATTGCCTGGAATGAGGACGACGTCCTTGAGAATGCTGTTGGTGAAACCGCTTCCGGCTCCGATCATCGTGACGTTGATCTTCCTGGGCATGGTTCCAGGAAGGCCGATTCGGTCGTCGGATTGAGTGTGTTCGATATGTCCTTTTGTCGCCGCAGCCATGCTTCGAAGTTAGCACATCGAACGCGGTACTGAGGCTCCATGCCTCTTCGTTCTGCCAGGCTGAACAGAATTGGCGCTGCGAATCGTCGTTAATCCAAGTGCCGCACGAGAGACATAAACCTGTCATTTGTGTGGAAGAATGGGAGTAAAGATGGCGAGTCTAGGTTCTACCGGTTCCGACAGCAAGGTCATTCTGCTCATCGAAGACAATATCGACGATGAACGGTTGACTCTACGCGCCCTTCGCCGGAACAACATCATGAATGAGGTGGTGGTGGCTTGCGATGGGCAAGAGGCGATCGACTACCTCTTTGGATCGGGGAGCTATGCAGGCAGGGACATGAATGTGATGCCCGCTGTCGTCATGTTGGACCTAAAACTTCCACGTCTCAGCGGACTCGAAGTTCTGCGCCGCATTCGCGAGGACGCCAGAACAAAGCGGTTGCCCGTCGTCGTGCTGACGTCTTCGGAGGACGACCAGCAGATCGAGGAAGCCTACAGTTCGGGAGCAAACAGTTTTATCCAAAAACCGACCGATCCGGGTGAGTTCAGCGATATGGTCTTGCAATTGGCGATGTATTGGCTACTACTGAACCGTATCACGCCCGATCGAATGCCAGTTTGAGCAAAGTTGTGAGGTCAAAGGGCTTAGCTTCGTGAGAAACTCCCGGGAACCTTGCTTTCGAGGGAATCGCGTGTCATACTTTGAAACCTCGCGCGGGCGTAGCTCAGCGGTTAGAGCGCCGGCCTGTCACGCCGGAGGCCGCGGGTTCAAATCCCGTCGTCCGCGCCATTATCAAATGACATGTGCCGCGGTAGCTCAGTCGGTAGAGCATAGCACTGAAAATGCTAGGGTCGCCGGTTCAAATCCGGCCTGCGGCACCACTCGTCACATCCTCCTTTTCGCGCTCCTTTGCCTGTCGATCAGCCTTTGCGCTCAGGAGCTGAGGCTCCGACCATTCGATCGCGTCCGCGTCACGTCCACGGGAAGTCGTGCCCTCAGTTTCGAGGCCACGCTGGGTTCCGACACCGGCCTACTCTTGCCGCAAGGTAGAACGCTGTTCCTGGGTACGGCGACCCTTGAGGATGCGGCCGACTTAATCCGACGAGCGCTCGGCGGCGCTTCAGAAGGGATCGGAATCACATTCCTTGGCAACCGGAGTGGGGAGGCCACTTTCCGAGGCGCCGTCAATCATGCTGGAAGCATTGGGATGCCTGCGCCACGCTCGCTGGCGGATATTCTGAAGATCGCCGAGCCAACTGAATTCGCCGATCTGAACGGGATCATCGTCATTGCCGCCGAGGGGAACGTCTTTCGCGTCGACTCCGAAGTTCAGCCAAAGTTCTCCATTCGAGGGGGGGACCAGATCCTCGTCCCTCAACTGAGCCAAGCAAATGAGGTCCTCATATTGGGAGGAGTCGCAAAGCCGGGCAGCTTCAAATTCATGCCGGGCGAGACCTTGGAGAAACTTGTCGATCGCGCCGGAGGAATCACCGGTCATGGGGTCCCAACGGAATTGACGTTGGTACGGGGAAGCGACCTGGTCAAGGAGGCCGCTTGGACGGAAGCTGGAAAGAAGACGATTTTGAAGCGAGGCGATATCGTTCGGATTCCGCTGGTGGAGAACGGACGCTACATCACCGTCCTGGGCTATGTCAAAACGCCGGGGCTGGTTCCTTTCAAGGCGGGTATGACATTGATGGAAGCCCTGGAGGCCGCAGGAGGCACGACGGTCGGCGCTGGGTTGGGCCAAGTGGAAGTGCGGAAGGTGTTTGGTGGTCTTGGCGGGAACAAGAAGTTCGATGTCAGTACCTTGAGGAAGAGATCCGCTCGCGATCCGCAATTGCAGGCAGCGGACGTTGTCTTCGTACCTGCCTTCGTTTTCAGCCAAACGGGCATCAAGTCGGGATTTCGCCCGGTCGTGCCGCCGAGGGGGGCTCGATGATCGCTCGGTGGGATAGGACTCGGGGTCGCCCCGAGCCCATCCAAGCTTTGAACAAGGTATTGGAGTCCGAAAATGGGGAGCCGCTTGTCGATATTCGGCTTGTCGCACCGCGCGTGATGGTCGCCAGGCCACAGGTCATTCCCTATGTTCGAGAATCGGTGGCCCGGATGGTTCATCTCGCCAGTTTGAAAATGCCAGAAGGAATCCATATGGGTCTTGTCGAAGGTTGGCGTCCCATCCAGCGGCAGCAACGCATCTACGACTTCGTGATGAAGTGCGCCGTCGAGGCTTTCCCAAATCGCGATCATGCTTCCTTGCGGCGCACGGTCTGTCGTTGGGTCGCCCCTACCGATCAGAAGGCTCCGCCTGGCCACTGCACCGGCGCGGCCGTCGATATCTGGTTACTCGATGATGCCGGCAAGGAACTCGACGTTTGCTCACCCTTGCCGAGGAACTTGGCGGCGCGCACTTTCACCTATGGCATTGGCGATGTGGAACTTCAACGCCGAATGCTACTGCACGATGCGATGATCGAAGTTGGCTTCTCCAACTGCCGCGACGAATGGTGGCATTACAGTTATGGAGATGCCGGATGGGCAGTGAGAACAGGTCGATCGGAGTGCTCCTACGGACTCATCCATCTGGACGAATCGCTTTATGAAGGCCTTGAAGCCCTCTCGGAAGCCGCCTTTCAAAGCCGTCCCAACCCGTTTCTCAATTAACCGTTCTTCTTGATCGTGACGGCCGAAAAGTCGATCGGGTCGGGTGGCACGACTCCGTTGGGTCGAAACGTGCCCGGATAGAGCAAGATCGTATCGACTGCCAGTTCGGCACCAAGCGGCGCATTCACTCCAAGTTGGATCTTGTTGTTGCCAG
>JADZBW010000313.1 GCA_020851885.1 Fimbriimonadaceae bacterium
AGCCAAGGAAATCTACTTCCCGGTATTCGACACTGGCTATGAGTCCGAGGCTTACATCACCGTCTCCGGCCAAAACTCCAACAACTCCGTTCGCGTGCCCAACGCCTTTTTCCACGCCGTGGACAAAGATCTGGATTGGGAGATGACCTCCCGCAAGGACGGCAAGGTTGTCAAAACCATCAAGGCCCGCGAGCTTTGGGACGAGATCTGCGAAGCCGCCTGGCAGTCTGCCGATCCCGGCCTTCAGTACGACACCACGATCAACGAGTGGCACACTTGCCCTGCCGATGGCCGTATCAACGCCAGCAATCCATGCTCTGAGTACATGTTCCTGGATGACACGGCTTGCAACCTCGCCAGCATCAACCTTACCAAGTTCCACTGCCTCGAAACCGGCACGTTCGACCTCGAGGGCTACAAGCACGCGATCCGCGTTTGGACCATCGTGCTTGAGATCAGCGTCCTCATGGCCCAATTCCCGAGTAAGGAAATCGCCCAGCTAAGCTACGACTTCCGGACTCTCGGGCTCGGATACGCCAATCTAGGCGCTCTTCTCATGCAAATGGGTATCCCCTATGACAGCCCGCAGGGGTTCGCCATCTCCGGCGCCCTTACCGCCGTCATGGGTGGCGAAAGCTACGCTGCCAGCGCCGAAATGGCCAAGGAGCAGCGGCCTTTCCCCCGATACGAGCCCAATCGCGACGCCATGTTACGTGTGATTCGCAACCACCGTCGGGCCGCCTACAACGAGACCACCTACGAGGAACTCAGCGTCAATCCGGTGGGCATCGACCCCGACGAGTGCCCTTCCGACATGCTCAAGGCGGCGCGCGAAGCCTGGGACAAGGCTCTCGATCTCGGCGAGAAGCATGGCTACCGGAACGCCCAGGTCACCGTCATCGCTCCCACCGGCACCATCGGCCTGATCATGGACTGCGACACCACCGGAATCGAGCCGGACTTCGCCCTCGTGAAGTTCAAAAAGCTCTCCGGAGGCGGTTACTTCAAGATCATCAACCAGTCCATCCCGCCCGCCCTCGACAAGCTTGGCTATGACGCCCAGCAAATCGACGACATCGTCCGCTACACCGTCGGCCACAAGATGTTGCCCGGTTCCCCTCGCCCCTCTGGGGGAGAAGGGGAAGGCGGTGAGGGGGGCGCCAACAACCTTGCCCTGTCCTATCAAGCGCTGCTCACCAAGGGTTTCACTCCCGAAATCCTTGCCAACGTCGAAGCCCAGCTGGATAACGCTTTCGAACTCAAGTTCGTCTTCAATAAGTTCAGCCTGGGCGAGGAGTTCTGCAAGAACATTCTCGGCTTCACCGACGATCAGCTCAACGATTGGTCGTTTGACATGCTCCTCGAACTTGGCTTCACCCGAGCCGAAGTCGATGCGGCCAACGAGTACGTCTGCGGCACCATGACCATCGAGGGGGCTCCCCACCTCAAGCCTGAGCATCTGCCCGTGTTTGATTGCGCCAACAAATGCGGCCGCAAGGGCCAGCGCTACATCAGCGCGGAGGGCCATATCCGCATGATGGCCGCCGCTCAACCGTTCCTCTCCGGTGCCATCAGCAAGACGATCAACCTGCCCTCCAACGCCACCGTGCGCGAGGTCAACGATGCTTACTGGCTCTCCTGGACCCTTGGCCTCAAGGCCAACGCCCTCTACCGCGATGGCTCCAAGCTCAGCCAACCCCTCAATGCCAGCACCGACGATGCTGCCGCCGCGATTTTGGAAGCGTCGATCGAAAGCGTGAATGGGAGAATGGGAGAATTGGAGAATGGGTCGGACACCTATTCACCCATCAACCCATTCGCTTCCTCACCTACCGCCTCCCAACACGACGCCATCCAGGAGGCAGCCGCCAAGCTCGTCTACCGCTACATCGCTCGCCGACGCACCATGCCCGCCCGACGCAAGGGCTACACCCAGAAAGCCCGAGTGGGCGGCCACAAGGTCTACATACGCACCGGTGAATTCGAGGACGGCCAGCTAGGCGAAATCTTCATCGACATGCACCGCGAAGGGGCCGCGTTCCGCAGCTTGATGAACTGCTTCGCCATCGCGATCTCCCTCGGACTCCAATATGGCGTGCCACTGGAGGAGTTCGTGGAGGCTTTCGTCTTCACCCGCTTTGAACCCAACGGCAGCGTCCAGGGTCACGACAACATCAAGATGTCCACCTCGGTCATCGATTACATCTTCCGCGAGCTCGCCCTGAGCTACCTCGGCCGCACCGACCTCGTCCAGGTCAAGCCTGAGGATCTGCGCGGAGATACCGTTGGCAAGCCCAGCCAGGTTCCGGAATATGACGATGAGGAGGATAAGGGGGACTTCGACGGCCATGTGCCTGGTTCCGCCTACAAGGACCACGCCGGAAGCGGATTCACGAAAGGCGCCGAGCAGGCGTCGCTTCCGTTCGATGGAGGTGCCGCGGTCGGTAGCCCCACCTCCAGCCTTGAACTCGCGAACAAGGTAACGCAAGAAAAGTCGGAGGCTATTGTGGTGGGTTCAGCTCGAACGAGCCCGAACCAACCTGAATCGAGCCGAAAGGCGATTGCCACCGAAAACCGATCATCGACCACCGCCATGTCTGAAACTGCGGAGAAGATCCGCCAAGCCCGCCTCAAAGGTTACGAGGGCGACCCCTGCACCAACTGCGGGTCGTTCACCATGGTCCGCAATGGCGTGTGCCTCAAATGCGACACCTGTGGGGAGACCAGCGGCTGCTCTTAGGTGAGATAGGGAAGTGAAGTCGTCGATCCCCCAACACGCCCCGTGTTGGGGGTACTAGATCAGGCCGTCCTATGATCCCCCA
>JADZBW010000314.1 GCA_020851885.1 Fimbriimonadaceae bacterium
TCGACATCGTCATGATCGTGCTCGACGAATTCGGCGGCTTGGACAGCTTCGGCGGCAACCGAGACCGTCTTAGGCGCGGTTTTCCGCTTGAACGCAACCCGGAATCCATCCACTTCAAGCTCAGCCTCGGCCAGTTTGAATTGGCCCATCAGGTCGGCAAGTTCGTCGATGCGCTCCTTCATCTCGTTCACGGGTTGCATTATGGCGGAAATAGAGAGCATTCGGGGAGGGGCTCCCCAGCCTATCTGCTTCCACCCTTCAAGTATTTCGCCGGAAGAGTCAAGTTGGCGCTCTCGCCTTGCCAAACGATGCCCAGAATCCACCAACGTTTGCCGTCGTTCCAAAGTTGGAGGCTGTTGATGCCTCTTTCGAACGGCTTTGCGTCGTCCTTTGCGATCCGAGACTCATAAGTCGTCCAGACCTGGACCATGTTGCCAAAGCTCTCCGTTCTTCGGGCGATTTCCTTTTCGAAGAACCCGCGCGATTCAAGGGCGGGGCCGGCCAGCTTTACGTAGTCCTCGAGGGTCAGAACGCGTCGCACCGAGGAGCCATCGGGTTTTCTGCCGATCGCGACCATCTTGGCTTCCTCTGAAAAAAGGCTGCGCATCCGATCCCAATCGCGCTTTGCCCCGGCCGGGCCGGAGATAACGTCGTAAAGGGCCTTGACGATTGCGTCAGGCGATTCGGTATCTCTGACATCCGAGCTGGCAGCGGGGACCGTCGAACCGAGGCACGTCAGGCAAAGAGCGATTGACAAGATGGGGCGCATGATCCAGCAATTCGCTTCGCTCGCGAACAACTCCTCTTCGCTTCAGCGGATGCAGATCGGGGGGAGACTTCGTACAATAGGTCATGCCATTGAATCTCAAAGACTATTGTCGCGAGAAGCTGGAATCCGCGCGCGATCTATATCTCCAAGATTGGGATGCCATGAGCGCGGAGTCCCTTACTCAGTCGCCGGGCGGCGTGGGCCGTTCACCCCTTCATTTCACTTACGAAGTCGCTCTCATCAACGTGCGGCTAGCAACCCGACTTAGGGGCGAGGATCCAGGGCCATTCGATGTCGGTGCTTGGGAGGTCGTTCCCTCGGAGTTTTCAACTCCTTTGGCGATGAGGACGTATCTCAAGGAATCTACCGACTTGCTCATTTCGAACCTAGAGTCGATTCCGGAATCGGAACTCGACCGAGAGATTCCAACGCCCACCGGATCGACGACACCCTTCCAATTGGCGACCATTGCGGCGACGCATATGACGTACCACGACGGCCAGTTGAACCTGATTCAGGCCCTCGATGGAGACGCAGAAATCCATTGGAGCTAGTTGCCGAAGTAGCGTTGAATGGTCGGCATGATCTGATCGTAGGGGATCGGAGCTTGACTGACGTCCGTGATGTACTGCGAAGTCTGATATTGCATCGGCATCTTCCTCGGCATCTCGATCACTAGTGAGATTGTCTCCATTCGCGCCGGCCAACAGATTCGCGACGACAGGTAATTCTCCACTTTGAAAGTTCGAGGATCAGCGCCTCGAAACGACTCAAACGATTGGAATGTGAAATACACATAGGGCGTGAAGCTCGTCCGACCGTCGTCCGATCCAAAGATTGCGAGCAAGCCATCTCGGCTCGTCGTCACCAGTTTCACCACACCCTTACGGTAATCGTCAATCGTCGGCGGGGCGTCGATCGTGTCATTGGGCTGCCATCGGCCGTATCTTCGGCCAATCCCCCATGATCGGCGCATTCGCTGCTCGATCGTGGCGGGAAGGCTGGTCACCGGGATTCCGGCGCCGCGAAGTCCATTCAGTTGGCCGCCGTTGAACCGCGCCATCATCTCGATCACCTGAAGATCCATCGGATTCAAGCTATCGAATCCTGGCCTCACAAGTTTGGCGAGTTGCCGAGCCTGATAGTAGTAGTTCGCTCCCATCTTCCCGACGCATGCCGACATCTGGGTGAAGGTGAGTGGCCCGGGCCTCATCGCCAAGCTCATCATCGTGCTAAGGGATTGCCGATCCATTTGGGCCGCTAGATATTGCTCTGGATCCTGGACGAAGCAGAGGAGATACTTATCGAACTTCCTCAGACCGCTCGTTCTGCCCCCATTGCTCAGGAAGTTAATTACTTGCTGCCCGCTAACTCCCGGCTCCTGAATTGGTGATTGGTCGTAGATGAACGAGGTCAACAGTTGGTCGGAGAGATAGGCCACGACGTTAAGGTCGAGCGCCGCCGCGACATCCGCTAGCGGCTGAACCTTGGAGTACGAGAGGGGTTCGTTCTTCCAGGCATTGGCGAACTCGCGTGCAAAGACATAGTCGAATGGCTTGGCCTTCCCATCGGGCAACGGAGCCCGAAACTCCTGGAATCGCATGACGGCGGGCCCGTAGTCGACCTTCACATTCGCTGCTTGAGTGGCGTTGAACGGCTCGCCAAGCGCTCGCACGTAGATCCTTTGCTTGGGTAACTGCTCCGTAAGCTCCTGGACGGTCAGTCCACCGGCACGAACCTCGAAATTGACGCTCTGACTCCATTGGCTGGGCGAAATCGTCAGCCGGAAGGCATTGGGTTCAGCCTTGCCAAGTGGCTCCGCAATATCCAGAAGCTCGCCCGGCACATTCGGGTACTGGACTTTGGCGGCCATCTTCAGCATTGAATCCAAAGCTTGTGCGCACTGATTTTGCTCTTCGGCAAACTGGGCCAAGGCCTGATCGGCGAGTGGCCGTTGGCTCCTGCCAAGAGTCGACTGATCGATCACCACCGTGCCATTTTGACCCTGCATCAGCGCATCCGGCCCAATAGCGGCGAGGAGACGGGCATAGAGCCGATAGACCGGCGATTTTGACCGAAACTGATACAGATCTGGATGAGGAGGGCGGTAGGCGTCTTGGGCGGACTGCAAGGTCATCTTGGCCAACCCACCGATGCGGGTCATGAATGCCTCATCGAATGGCTTGTCGATCGACGCGTTCTTTCCCACCGATTCGATGGAACGGACCATCGATTGGCGTGCGCCCAGACGCCGCTTCTCTTCCAGTTCTGGACTGATGAGGGCGAGGCCGACATAGACGGTGCCGTTATAGACGGTCTTGCCCGCGCCAATTCCGTCGACCAAGTATTGCAGAACTTCTTTTGCCGGGCGATTCTTAACGCCAACGACGACCACCGCGGCACTTAGCTCCGATTCGCATCGAATCCGAACGCCAATTCGCGATCCAAGTTCGTCGAGTGCAACCACCAAACGAATCGGGTTCGTGTGCATGGTCACTGGCGTCTCGAGGCGTTGGGCAATTTCCGCCGCAGTCAACACCTGCGGTGTCTGCACCATGGAGAGAAGGGCTAAGGCGGCAATCATCTATCCGATTGGACGCTCGACAACTCCAGAAGCGTCACGCGTTCATTATCCGGCGAAATTCGTCGTTCCACATCGAGAAAATCTCCCGATTGCGCGAGCGCAGTCCCCCATCGAATCGGCTGCCGATAGGAAATACAAATTTCCCATATATTTCGCGGATCAATTCTGGCTCTTTTCGCGTCATAGTAATCGTGAGCTTCTAAATAAGGAGGGAGCCTAATGCCAACTGGTCCATTACCAGACGGGTTAAAGCTCACCGAAGAGGAAGCGTATGCCTTGTTGGGTTTGTGTCTTACAAGCCCGCAGGGGTTAGACGCCGTTTCCGAACGGGCGTTGAGAAAATTGGCGGATTTTTGTTCCCGGAGGCAACTCCATAGCAATCATTCATCAGATTCGCTCAGTTTTCCGACGCGAGAGCTGAAAAAGGCCGGGGCCTAAAAATCCCGGTCTTTGCTTTTTTTGGGCACCTCTTTTCTCTGAATTCTCCTGTCAAAATCGGCCCATGCCCACCATTCGGGACGTTTTATGCGCCCTTGAGTCGATCGCGCCCGCTCGATGTGCCTTTCCATGGGACAAGATCGGTCTCCAGGTTGGCTCGAACAGCGCCGAAGTAAGAACGGCCGTCGTTTCCCTGGATCGCTCGATTGGCGCAGTCGAGTTCGCCGCCGCGAACGATGCGCAACTATTGCTCTCCCACCATCCATTGATCTTCGATGCCCTCGGGAGGGTGACCGATTCCTCGATCGAAGGGCAGACGGTCATCGAACTCATTTCCAAGAGAATCTGCTTCATCGCCGCCCATACGAATTGGGATGCTGCCCCGGGGGGCATCAACGACGCATTGGCGAGAATCCTCGGCCTTTCTGACATTGCATCGTTCGGCTCTTCCGCGCTTGGCGAACAATTCAAGCTGATCTTTTTTGCTCCGGAAGCAAGCGTCGATGCCGTTCTTGACGCATGTTCGAATGCAGGGGCGGGGCAGATCGGCAATTACTCTCGATGTGCCTATCTCAGCCGGGGAATGGGAACCTACGAAGCCGGCGCCAAATCAAGGCCGACCATAGGTTGCTCAGGAGAACGGTCCTTGATCGAAGAGGTTCGCGTCGAGATGATCTGTCCGGGACAATGTCGCGTTGCCGTCGAGACGGCGCTTCGAGACGCACACGTCTATGAGCAGCCTGCCTTTGATTTCCTACAACTGGATCCTGTGACCTTGCACCCGATGGGGCGCATAGGAGTCCTGCCCCAGGCGCGATCTTTGGCCGAGTTCAGTCGTGAGGTGGAAGAGAAGCTCGCCACGAAATGCTGGACATGGGGCAACGTCGATCAAGTGAGTACGGTCGCGGTGGTGGGCGGGGCGGCCGATTCGGAGTGGCGAGCCGCAAAGAACGCTGGCGCGGACGTCCTCGTCACCGGGGAGGTCAAGCAGCACATCGCATTGGAAGCGGCAAGCGAGAACTTCGCATTGATTGCGGCTGGCCACTATGCCACGGAACAACCGGGTTGTGTGGCGCTGGCCGAGCGGATGGGCAAGGCGCTAGGCGGAATCCAGTGGTTGGTCTATGAGCCAGATCCGGGGACGCACGGACGACCGCAATAGGTGTGGGGAATCTTTTGGTAGCCCGGACGGGACTCGAACCCGCGATCTCCGCCGTGAAAGGGCGGCATCCTAACCGCTAGACGACCGGGCCAGAAGCTCCGAGAGTATGGACTATCGAGGCTCAAAAACTCAAGGCCCATCCGAGTTCGGATGGGCCTTGCCAATTCCTGTGACGACTACTTGCCGCCGTCGGGTGGGGTTGAGACTTTGGGTTCGACCGGAACCGACACTGGCTCAGCCGCAATGCTCTTGGGCTCTTCGGCTTTGGCGACTTTTGCCGGCCCCTTCTTGCTTGTCGCTTTCGTGGAAACCACTCGTCGCGCACCCGCGAACCGTCGATTGTAGTAACCATCGCTCATCGAGCTGACCATGACCTTTCCGCCTCCACTGGAAGCGTGGATGAACTTCCCGTCACCCTTGTAGATGGCGACATGGCTGATCCTCGATCCGCGCGTGTTGAAGAAGAGCAGGTCGCCCGGTTTCAGGTTGCTGCGGTCGATCTTCTGGCCGCGAGTCGACATCTCCCGTGCCGTTCGAGGCAACTTCACGCCGACGCCACGATAAACCTGACCTACAAAACCAGAGCAGTCCGTTGCCGACCTGGACATCGCTCCATAGCGATACCGAACACCCAAGAAGGAATCGGCCTTTTCCATGATCGTGTCGCCATTGCCCGAGGCAACGACGGTTGAACCCGAATATTGCGGCCGACGCGCATTTCCGGAACGGGCGAAACGGCTGTCACGGGATGAAGATCGGCGACCCGAATTGGAGGCCACAACCGTAGCCTTTGAATTGGACTTGTGGCTCTTGTTCGTGTTGCTTGCCAAGATCTGGGGCGCCTTGGTTGGGGCAAGGAAGTCCCCCCGAACCCAAGCTTCGGTTCCCTTCGGGAATCGGAGCTTGTACCAACTGCCCTCCCGATCGA
>JADZBW010000315.1 GCA_020851885.1 Fimbriimonadaceae bacterium
GGAAATGGCATGGGTGCAGTGATGGGTGGGTCCGGCAGCCCGAACTGTGTTCTAGGAGTGCTGCGGCTTTCATCACCAACGCTCTCGAATTGCCCTGAGCAACACAACCCCCCATCTCTCAAACGCCCTCAAGTAGCCCTTCGTCGATGTGTTTCGTAACGCCATTTAGCGTTACGAAACAGCTAAAATCCAGGGTGTGGCCAGACCGAGAAAATACGCTACCAATGCCGAGCGCCAAGCCGCATACCGAAAGCGCAAGAAGCGTTCAGTTCACTTTCGGAGCGACTCCTTTGAGTGGTCCACTCCCCAAGACCTCTTCGATGAACTGCATCGTGAGTTTGCCTTCGACCTCGACGTCTGCGCCACCGTGGAGAATGCCAAGTGTGAACGGTTCTACTCCAGACGCGATGATGGGTTGAAACAGCCTTGGTTCGGTACTTGCTGGTGCAATCCACCCTATGGCCGCGATATAGGGCGGTGGGTTGAGAAGTCTTTACAAGCGTCTCGTGATGGTGCCGTCGTTGTCTGCCTCCTTCCTTCCCGCACTGATACCCGCTGGTGGCACGAGTGCGTGAGCCAGGCTGAAGACGTTCGGTTTCTTCGGGGGAGGCTCAGGTTTGGGGGCCACGAGAACAGTGCCCCTTTTCCCTCTGTCGTTGCAGTCTTTCGGATGCAGTCTCGACCATAGACCCAGGTGACGGGTCGCTTTGTAGTTGCGTTGCTCGCAAGTAGACAGTCCGAGCCGGGGAGGAAATGCTGTCGGCCACTTGGCCGCGTGGCTATGCGCGAGCTGGTCTCTATAAAAGCGACTTCTTGTGTAAATCGTATTAGCCCATCATAACGTCCTTTATGCTTGGTTGCCAAGCAGCCCGCAAAAGGTGCCATGAAAGGAAATCACAACGCAATTCTCTTGCCTGCAAAACAGGGGTTCGGAACGGAGCTGCTTCCGGCCATCGTTTCCCGCGAGGGGGAAAGCACATCGAAGAGGTTCTTCGAATTTTTTACCGTCAATATTCGGAATCCCAACACGCGCCAGGCTTACGGCCGCGCGGCATGGCAGTTCCTAGAATGGTGCGAGCAGAGAGGTCTCACTTTGGCGACCATCGAGCCGATGCACGTCGCCGCATACATCGAGAAACACCCCGGCGCTCCCCAGACCGTCAAGCAACATCTGGCCGGAATCCGGATGCTCTTCGACTGGCTTGTCGTTGGCCAGGTCGTGAGGCTCAATCCCGCGGCCGCGGTCAGAGGGCCGAGGCATAGCTATCGTAAAGGCAAAACGCCCATCCTCTCCGCGGAGGATGCGAGGGCTCTTTTTGACAGCATCGACGTGTCCCATGTTGTCGGCAAGCGGGATCGGGCACTCATGGGCTTGATGGTCTTTTCATTTGCTAGGGTCGGTGCGGTGACGGCAATGGCGGTCGAGGACTATTATCAGAACGGAAAAAGGTGGTGGGTAAGGCTTCATGAGAAAGGAGGGAAGTTCCACGAGATGCCCGTTCACCACACCGCGGAGGAGTACCTCGATGACTACATCAAAGCGGCCGGAATCGCCGGAGAGCGGAAAACACCGCTCTTTCGAACGACGAAGGGGCGCACTCGCTTACTGACGGGCAATGGAATGAGCCGAACCGATGCGCTGATGGTCGTTAAACGGAGGGTTTCAGAAGCCGGTCTTTCTCAAAGGGTCTGCAACCACTCGTTCCGCGCGACAGGGATCACGAACTACTTGGAGAACGGTGGCCAGCTTGAGACCGCGGCCCAAATGGCCGCCCATGAATCGACAAGGACCACTGGCCTATACGACCGTAGATCTGACCTCATCAACCTGGATGAAGTCGAGAGAATTCGAATCTAACGAAACAGAACGCCTTACATTTGCGTCAGAACTTGACAAGGATGGAATAATCATCCTACAATGAAGTCTGAATCTGCCTTCATTGGAAAGGAGAAAGTATGGCACTCACTCAAGAACAACTTGGTCAACGGCTTCAAGACGCGCGGAAGAGCGTCGCTCTCACCCAGCAGGAAGCCGCCGATCAGCTTGGGTTCGCTCGTGAGTCGCTTGCCCAGATCGAGGCCGGTTCGCGCAGTGTCAATTCGCTCGAAATCGTCCGCCTGGCCAGGCTTTACGGCCGTTCGCTTTCATCGATCTTGCTGGAAGACGAAGCTTCGGAAGAGCAGCCGCTAACCGCCATTTTTCGAATGCAGGACACCCTCGCTGAGTCGCCAGGTCTCCGCGAGAAGCTCGTCGAGTTCTCAAACATCTTTCAGGAAGCTCGAACCATCGAGCGTCTTATTGGAGACGAGCCCCGGCAACTCCCACCCGATTATGGAATTCGGGATCCTCGGAATAATGCCGAAGCCTACGAACAAGGCCAAGAGTTGGCCAAGCAGGAACGGCAAAGACTCGGACTTGGAAACGGCCCTATTCCTGACATGGCCGAAGTGATCTCAATGCAAGGGGTTTGGGCCGTGTCGGCAGAAATGCCCGACCATGTTTCGGGAATCTGCCTTTTCCATTCCGTGATTGGCGCAGCCGTTGTCATCAACCAGAACCATAGCCGAACCCGGCGCCGGTTCTCTTATGCCCACGAATACGCGCACGTCCTTGCCGATCGCAGAAACCGCAATGCCTCAATCAGTAGTTCTTCGAACTCTAAAGAGCTGATTGAGCGGCGAGCGAACAGCTTTGCAAGCGAGTTTCTCATGCCATCGCAAGGTGTGATCGATCTTCTTGGCCGCATCGACAAAGGAGGTCCAAGCCGAGAGACCATGTGGCTCTTCGATCCGGCGACAGAGTTAGGAGAGGCGATTGAAAAGCGCAATGCGCCAGGCTCTCAAGAGATTGGGTTCCATGACGTGGCCTTTGTCGCCGATTGGTTCCAGGTCAGTTACGAAGCGGCCGCTTACCGGCTGAGCGATCTCGGAAAGGTGACTCGTGATCGGCTTCAAGTCCTTCTCGACCAACGGGACGAGGGAAGGCGGTTCATTGAACACCGGGGCGAAGAGCAACCCTTCTTGAAAGCCTATGTCCGTTGGTTGGCCCGCGAGGCTTTCCGGAGGGAGGCGATCTCCGGAGGAAGGTTCCGAGACTTTGTCGCGCTCGCCGGTCTTAACCCCGAGGAGGAGTTTGAGCAGGTGAAGGAGCACTTCGACGACTAAATGGAAGAATCGCTCCTCATTGCAGACGCATCGACGCTTCTCAACTTTTTGAGAGTGCGTCGGTTCGATCTGATGCAAAGTCTCGGCTTGCGGATCCGCATCGTTGACGCTGTCTTCGATGAGATCCGGTCGGAACGAACGCATCTTGAGGAGCTCGTCGAGGATGGCCATATCAAGACCTTGACCTTGGAAGGCAAGGCGATCACAGACACCGTAGCGCATCTTCTTTCACTTGGCCTTGGAAGCGGGGAATCCTTCTCCTTCGCGGCAGCAATTGAGTTCAGCGGCGCGGTCGCCATTGATGATCGCCGGGCCGTTAAGCGAGTTCAAACGATTGCACCGCAGCTCAAGATTCTCACGACCCCTGACATTGTGTTGGCCGGGATTACGTCCCAGAGCATCACTGTCGCCGAGGCCGATCTGCTGAAGGCTGATTGGTCGGCGAACCACAAATTCCATCTTAAGTTCCAGACCTTCGAGGATCTCCTCTAGCTATGAATCAGAACGCATTTCAAAAAACTCAGCCCAATGTGTCCGGCAATGAGCTCCTTAGAATTCCTCAGCGTGAAGGTTATCACCGCATCCGCGAATATTTTGCCGGAGCTGATGCCGAACGCGAAGTCGGTGTAGTGCTCCCCGTTGGGTGTGGTAAATCCGGCCTTATCGCTTTAACCCCCTTCGCTTTGACAAGCAAAAGGGCTCTTGTCATCGCGCCGAATCTCAAAATCGCAGAGCAGCTCCGAAAGGAGTTCCTTCCTTCCAATCAGAAATCGTTTTATTTGAAATGCAGTGTTGTCGGGATCCAAGACTTTCCCGAGCCCTGTGAGATCCGAGGCAAGAAAACCAACCTCGGCGATATCGAATCTGCGGATGTGGTCATTACGAACATCCAGCAGCTTCAAGGGGAGGAGAACAAATGGCTCGCCCAACTCGATTCAGATTTCTTCGATTTGATTTTGTTCGATGAAGGCCACCATAACGTAGCCGATAGTTGGGATCTGCTTAGGGATAAGTTTCCAGATGCCCGGATCGTCAACTTCAGTGCCACTCCGCTTCGAGCAGATGGGAAAAAGATGCGCGGTGAGCCCATCTACTACTACTCTATTTTCGATGCCATCCAAAACGGGTATGTGAAACGCCTCAAGGCAATCCAGCTCAATCCCAAAACCCTTCGCTATGTGAAATATGAAGGCGGCAAGGAAATAGAAGTCGAGCTTGAGGACGTGATCCGATTAGCCAAAGAGGATGCCAACTTCCGGCGCGGAGTCCTTCTCTCAAAAGAGAGCCTCGCCACGATTGTCGATGCTTCGATCCAAGAACTTAACCGCATCAGAACCGAGACCGGCGACAACAAACACAAGATCATAGCCGCTGCACTCAACTATGAGCACTGTGCTCAAGTGGTAGCCGCATACAAAGCCAGAGGCATGAGAGCGGACTACGTTCACTCGATTGAGGACAGCAAGGCAAACGACAAGGTTCTCAGCAAGCTCGAAAACAATGAGATCGACGTCGTTGTTCAGGTTCGAAAGCTAGGGGAAGGTTTTGATCATCCATATCTGAGCGTGGCGGCCGTGTGTGCTATTTTCGCGAGCCTAGCTCCCTTCGCCCAGTTCGTTGGTCGAATCATGCGGGTCATCGACCAGAACAACCCAGAGAGTCTGCAGAACCATGGCTCTGTGATTTACCATGCCGGAACCAACATTGCTCCACGCTGGAATGACTTCAAAGACTTTAGCGGAGCGGATCAAGAGTTTTTTGAGCAACTCACCAAGGAGGTCGAGTTTGTTGAACCGACGCACGAGGTTTCCCCTTCGCCGAGTGGGGGAGGGCGCAACGCAAACGCCGAGGCGATTGATGTTCGCAATCAGACCTTCGTTTATATGGAGGAGCTGCAACTCCTCGAGGATGAGAACTCCCGGATTCTTGAAGAAGCCAAGCGGCGGGGCATCTTGTCCGATGATCAGATAGAGCAGTTGCGCCAAGTCGTTCGTCTTCGGCCTTCAAAGCAAGATGAAAGGAATGCCACGCAGACCGCTTGGGATATACGGATAAAGACGAAGGCTCAGCAAATCTTAAGCGAACGAGGGATCAACCACGGCGGCAATGACCTCGATAAGAAGCGCCTTGGCCGGACAAATTTCATTGTTCTGAAGAGCTCGCTTGACCGCCAGGTCAACGAGTTGATCGCTACTCATTCAGGTCGCAAGCGAAAACGAAGAGATGATTTCACCCTCGACGATTGGTCTAAGGTCGAAACTGAGTTTGATGCTTGTTGCGAGGCGGCGCAGTTGGAGGTTTTTGGTGCCGAAGCATAAATCGCTTGTCAAGAACGTTTCCATCACAAGCGTCAAACGGGCCCACAATTCCCAGCACGACAGCAAATGTCGGTTGCAGAAAGGGGAGTCAAGGCTAACAATCAAAGAGGGACGAGACGTGAGCCATTACAGCCTGGAAATGGGTGAAGTGTTCCTCAAAGAAGGCATCGCAAAGCTTCAAGAACTTCTCATTGAGGTTCAAAGCCTCCGATCCCAGTGCGCAGGAGAAAGTTCTTGACCAACGCGACTTCGCGCGATGTGCTCCTGAGGGACTTCGGCCGCGAACTCAATGAGCATAACGCTGCTCTCTTTGTGGGGGCCGGTATGTCGATCCCGGCTGGATTCGTCGATTGGCGCAACCTCTTGCGGGAGATCGCCAAGGACATCGGCCTCGACGTTGATCAAGAGGTTGACCTCCTTTCTGTCGCTCAATTTCATGAGAACCAACAAGGAAACCGCGGCAAGTTGAATCAGATCCTCTTGGACGAATTCACCAAGAACGTCGCCGCCACCGAGAACCATGGCCTGATCGCACAGCTTCCTGTCGACTCTATTTGGACCACCAACTACGACACGCTCATCGAAGACGCCCTTCGCAAGGCGGGACGGCGGCCTCAGGTTATTCACAACCAGGCGCAAATGTCGAATCGGGTGAGGGGCTCTGATGTGGTCGTTCTGAAAATGCACGGGGACATCTCACGACCAGACGAAGCGGTGCTAACTCGTGACGACTATGAAAGCTACTCGAAAACGCGCCAGCTTTTCACCGAGCGACTTGAAGGTGAGCTGCTTACAAAGACGTTTCTCTTTCTTGGGTTCAGCTTCACGGATCCAAACATCGAATATGTTCTTAGCCGTATCCGCGTATTGATCGGCCAAAACGTACGCACTCACTTTTACGTTACGAGAAGGCCAATTCTTCCAGTCAATCCGTCTCCGGAGGATCAAGCCCGACATGATTATGAAGTCTGCCGACTAGAGCTCAGAATGCATGACCTTAAACGGTATGGGATCCAGACGGTTTTAGTTGACGACTACGCCGAGGTGACCGAACTCCTGGCCACTTTGAATAAAGCGGCTCACGCCCGGGATGTGTTTGTGTCCGGAAGCGCCCACGAATATGGGGTATTCGGACGAGATAAGGCAGAGGAACTTTGCCGGATCCTGGGGAGGAGGCTCATCAGCGACGGATTCAACCTCGTGAACGGTTTCGGGTTAGGCATCGGCAGCTTTGTGTCAATGAGCGCGATGGAGACGGTCTACACGACCGAGGGGGAGCAGCTTGAGCAACGGGTTCTGCTTCGGCCATTTCCTCAAGACGTTCCCCAAACACTCACCAGAGCCCAGGTTTGGTCGCGCTACCGGGCCGATATGATCGGGCAATCCGGACACGCGGTCTTTATCGCGGGCAACAAGCTCGACCAGGCCACAGGCAACGTTGTAGATGCAAACGGAGTGCGGGAAGAATTTGAGATCGCCAAGAATCTTGGCAAAACACTCATCCCTATAGGGGCAACAGGATTTGTGGCGAAAATCCTCTGGTCAGAAATGAGCGGGGACCTAGCCACATTTTTCACCAGTGACGTGAGCAGGGAGTTCGCTGTTATTGGCGACGAGAGCGCGGAGCTGATCGATATCGTCACCGCCGTGCTGGCAATCATTAACAAGGAAAAAAGATAAATGGCAAGAAAAGTGTTCTTCAGCTTTCACTACGCGCCAGACAACTGGCGGGCATCGCAAGTTCGGAAAATGGGGGTTCTCGAAGGGAACTCCCCGTGCACCGACAACGACTGGGAATCTGTGACCAAAGGAGGCGATGCCGCTATCAAGAAGTGGATCGACAGTCAATTGTCAGGTCGCAGTTGTGCCGTCATTCTCGTCGGTTCAGGAACTGCGGGGCGCAAGTGGATCAATTACGAGATCGACAAAGCCTGGAATGATGGGAAGGGGGTTGTTGCAGTCAATATCCACGGTCTCAAAAACTCAAAAGGTGAGCAAGCAAATAAAGGCTCGAATCCATTGCTCTACTCATCGGTTAAGGTGGGAGTATTCAGCACGCCGCTCGCTCAGATTGCAAAAATCTACGACACTCCTTATTCGTCGAGCAACTACGTTTACGACCACATCAAGAGCAATCTATCAACTTGGATCGAAGAGGCGGTCTCGATTCGCAACAAGTACTGAAGGCAATGTTTGAAATCAAAGGATTGGATCAGTTGCAACGTCGGCTCAAAGATCTCGAGCGGCGATCTCAGAGTCTCGACGGAACCCACGAGCTTTCATTTGCCGAGTTGTTTCCGGACTCTTTCATGCGGCAACACACGCAGTTCGCAACGATGCAGGAGATGATCGACGTAGGAAACATCGAAAACGGCGATGACATTCACAAACCTGAGTGGTGTGCATTCGTTGCAGCTCACACGAATTTTGATTCGTGGGAGTCGATGAAAAGCGTGGCTGGCCAGGAGTGGGCCAAAAGGAAGCTCGGCCTAAGTAGATAACATGACTACATTCGAAGTGGCCCACCTTAGAGAGCAGGGCCAGGACATGATCATCATCGTTGTGGGATCCGCGTTCGGCACTTACAGCAATCAGGAACAGAATCGTATCGCGGGGCTACTTCAGCAAGCAGCAACATCAGCGGGCTTGGGCGGAACCGTGGTACCGGTTTGGGATGCAGGGCTTGGAAGGATGGGGTTTCTTGCCCCACGCCCATGGACTCCCTTCTTCAGGAGCTTGTCCCTGCAGGATGTTGCTCTCAGCATTAATAGAGAACTGACAGTCAACTGGTGAAGGCGTTCAGGCGTCTGAACACGCACCTTCTGGAACTGGGGATGATGGTGCCGGCAAGTCTCCCTGACCCCGTCAAGGATGTACAGAGCGGCTACGCCGTCCTTGACCATTCCCGACTCGTAAGTGGCTTTTCTCTTCGTCGGTTCGGGGAAAGGAAAGCCATGAGCCCCACACAATCAGCTATCATAGAAAAGTTTGATTCCACCCATGAGGAAGCAATGCTCGATTTGAGGGAAGTCTTTTCGCTCACCGAATTCTTGAGGAACCACCGCGAACGCATCGCGAGACTCCAAGAGACGCGGAAGCCGGTTGTGCTTACTGTGAAAGGTAGGCCAGCCGTGGTGATGCAAGACGCCGAAGGGTATCAGCATCTTTTGGACGAATTGGAAGACGCCAAACGAGAGCTTGAGAAAGTGAGGGAAGCCAAGTGACGACGCTTGAAGACTTGAAGCCGGATGCGATCGTTCGGGGCATCCTGCCCGAGCGCCTGGTCACGGTCGTCAGCGTCAAATGGTACGGCGACACCGCTCTTGACCTCACCTATAAGGATTCGGAAGGAAAGCCAGGGACAACCTTGCTTTATCGCTCCAATGAGCCCGAAATCTCCATTGTCGAGGAGGGCAGGCCGTGGGGGTTTGATGCGGATGGAGGCCAGTTCCGGCTGGTCTCCGAAGCCCACCGAATCCGGCTGGCTCACCTTTTTGACCCCGTGCTGGCTGTTCACACTTCGAGGGTCGAGCCGCTCCCCCACCAGATCACCGCGGTCTACGAGGAGATGCTCCCAAGGCAACCTCTGCGTTTCCTGCTGGCCGACGATCCAGGAGCCGGAAAGACCATCATGGCGGGGCTTCTCATCCGAGAACTTATCGCTAGAGGCGATCTTCAGCGGTGCCTCATCGTCTGCCCTGGAAGCCTTGCCGAGCAGTGGCAGGACGAACTCTACCGCCGGTTCAATCTGCCTTTCAAAATCCTCACAAACGACGAACTGGAATCCGCTCGCACCGGCAACTGGTTCCTCGAAGAAAATCTGGTTATCGCAAGGCTCGATAAGCTCAGCCGAAACGAGGGCATTCAAGAGAAGCTCCAGGCCCCCGACGCCTTTTGGGATCTCATCGTCTGCGACGAGGCTCACAAAATGTCGGCCAGCCACTTCAGCGGCGAAATCAAGTACACGAAGCGGTACCAGCTCGGGAAGCTTCTTTCGGGCATCACAAGGCACTTCCTCCTCATGACGGCCACACCGCATAACGGGAAGGAAGAGGACTTCCAACTCTTCATGGCGCTCATTGACGGAGACCGGTTCGAGGGGAGATTCAGAGACGGTGCCCACACTTCGGACGTGTCCGACTTGATGCGCCGGATGGTGAAGGAGAGTCTGCTCAAGTTCGATGCGACGCCACTGTTCCCCGAACGAAAAGCCTACACAGTTCCCTACAAGCTATCCGACGCCGAGCTTGAACTCTACAAGGCCGTCACCGAATACGTGAGGCAAGAGTTCAATCGTTTGGAAAACCTTCAAAAGGAAAAACGGCCAACCGTCGGCTTTGCTCTCACTATCCTCCAGAGACGGCTCGCCTCATCTCCCGAGGCCATCTATCAGTCCCTCCGTAGGAGAAGAGAGAGGCTCGAATCCAAGTACCGAGAGTTGGAGCTTTTGCAGCGAGGAGCGGACGTGGCCGGTACGCTCGCTTCATTCTCTCCGAATCTGAACCAAGAGGATGTGGATGACCTCGAAGACGCGCCGGACAAGGAGCTGGAGGAAGCCGAGGAGGAAGTTCTCGACCAGGCGACCGCCGCCCGTTCGTTGGCCGAACTCAAGGCCGAAATTGCCACTCTCAACAAACTCGAAGGCATGGCGCAAGTGCTCAGACGGTCGGGAGAGGATAAGAAGTGGCGGGAGCTCTCCGAACTCTTAGAGCAAATCTTCACTCCTGCCGCTTTCAAGAACATGGTGCGGGAGCTTCCCAAACCCTATGGCGACGAAAAGCCCGTCGGCTCGCCGATGCAGAAGCTGGTCATCTTCACCGAGCACCGCGACACTCTCAGTTACCTCGAAGAGCGCATCAAGACTCGCATGGGCAGGCCGGAATCTATCGTTTGCATCCACGGCGGCATGGGGCGCGAAGAGCGCATGAAAGCCCAGGAAGCGTTCCGGCATGACCCCGACGTTCGAGTCCTTATCGCAACCGACGCCGCCGGAGAAGGAATCAACCTCCAAAGGGCTCACCTCATGGTCAACTATGACCTTCCATGGAATCCCAACCGACTGGAGCAGAGATTCGGACGTATCCACCGAATTGGTCAAACGGAAGTCTGTCATCTCTGGAACTTGATTGCCGAAGAGACCCGCGAAGGCGAGGTCTACCGAAAGCTCCTCGATAAGCTCGATGAAGCTCGAACCGCCTTGGGTGGCCAGGTGTTTGATGTGCTTGGCAAAGTCGTTTTCGATGGCAAACCCCTTCGAGACCTTTTGGTGGACGCCATCCGCTACGGCGACCAGCCAGAAGTCAGAGCCAGGCTCTTCGAGAAGGTGGACAGCGCCTTTGACCGCGCTCATCTGGAAGACCTGATTGAGCAGAAGGCCATTGCCCCACAGACAATGGACGCCAGCCGAGTCCACAAAATCCGCGAAGAGATGGAACGCGCCGACGCTCGGCGCCTTCAGCCGCATTACATCGAATCTTTCTTCATCGAAGCGTTCAAGCTGCTGGGTGGCACCGTCAAAGAACGGGAAAACCGCCGGTACCAGGTCTCCAACGTGCCCGCTATCATTCGTCAGCGAGATCGGCAGATTGGAATCGGGGAACCAGTGCTGGTCAACTACGAACGAATCGCGTTTGAAAAGAGCCTTGTGAACCCGCCGGGTCAGCCGCTCGCCGCATTCGTTTGCCCAGGGCATCCACTCCTCGATGCAACGCTTGACCTCACCTTGGAGCACAATCGCGACCTCTTGAAGCGGGGAGCCGTCCTGGTGGATGAATCCGACCAGGGCACGGAGCCGAGGGTGCTCTTCTATTTGGAACACGCGATTCAAGACGGAAGCCTGACCAAGAGCGGAGACCGCCGCGTTGTATCCAAGCGGATGCTCTACGTCGAGATCGACGGAGCCAGTGTGGTTCGACATCTGAACTACGCTCCGTATCTGGACTACCGGCCACTTCAGCCTGGAGAGCCGACCGCTGCAGAGCTGCTCAAACTGCCCGAATTCGCCTGGATTGCCAAGGACTTGGAGCTGGCCGCGCAGGGCCACGCGATTCAGCACGTTGTTCCCGAACACCTAGACGAAGTAAGGGGTCGCAGGCTAGAACTGATCGCCAAAACGGAAGCAGCTGTCAAAGACCGGCTCACCAAGGAAATCAACTACTGGGATCACCGCGCCGAGGAACTGAAGGACAAGGAACAGGCTGGGAAAGCCAATGCCAAGCTCAATTCCGCGCAGGCCAGACGCCGCGCTGACGAGCTCCAAGCCAGGCTCAAGAACCGCTTGGAGGAGCTTCAACGCGAGAAGCAGCTTTCTCCCTTGCCGCCCGTGGTAATGGGCGGGCTTCTGGTCGTGCCCGCGGGTCTGATTGCCAACACCACCGGCAAAGCTGTTGCCGCGAACAACGCTGTCGACACGATGGAGGCCGCCGCGAAAGCTAGGAACATCGTGATGGAAATTGAGCGGAGCCTTGGATTTGAACCCGTAGACCGCGAGTTCGATAGGCTGGGCTACGACATCGAGAGCCGGATTCCAGGCACCGGAAAGCTTCGCTTCATTGAAGTGAAGGGCAGAGTCGAAGGAGCCGAGACCATTTGTGTCACTCGAAACGAGATTCTCACGTCGCTCAACAAGCCCGAAGACTACATCTTGGCAATCGTCCACTATAACGACGCCGGTCACAAGGTTCACTACATTAGAACTCCCTTCAAGGGAGAGCCAGAGTTTGGAGTGACCAGCATCAACTACAGCGTAAAGACCTTGCTTGAGCGAGCGGAGGAGCCAAATTGAGCGATAATCCAAACCTTCCTGCCCAGCTTGCTCCCATCCAGTTCGGAGAGGACAGCACCCATCAGTTCAAGCTCGATTTCACGAGTCCAGACCAACTCGCGGCAGAAATGGCGTCTTTTGCCAACGCTGAAGGCGGCACCATTTACGTTGGGGTGAGCGATAAGGGCGAAGCCGTCGGTCACGACAAGGCAAGTGTTGCGAGGCTGAACCAGCTCATCAGCAACACGGCAAGCCAAGGAGTGAGAAGCCCGCTCATCGTGCAGACGGAAAACGTACCGCTCGAAGACGGGCGAATCGTCATCCTTCTCAAGATTCCAAAGGGTTTCGACAAGCCGTACTTTGACAAAGACGGGGTTATCTGGCTTCGCGTCGGTTCTGACAAGCGACGAGTGAACACCAAGGAAGAGGTTCGTAGGCTGTTCCAGGCAAGCGACCAGTTCCATGCCGACGAGCTTCCGACCAAGGCGAAGATCGACGCCCTGGATAAGCTTCGGTTTCGAGATTTTCTCAAGGACAAGCGGGGCGAGGAGTACCCCGATGATCCCGAGGAGCGTCTCCGGTTGCTCAGAGGCATGAGCCTTGCTACCGAGGATGGACACCTTGACCTTGCGGGGGTTCTTCTGTTCGCCGAACGTCCCCAACAGTTCAAGCCTCAATTTGTGGTGAAGGCCGCCCGCTATCTGGGCACAGACGTGGGAGTCTTGGACTACGACGACATGGAGGACTTCAAGGGAACGCTTACTCAGCAATACCAAGATTCCCTCGCCTTCATCATGAGGAACCTGCACAAAATCCAAGCAGGGCGCGGCGTGAACAGTCCGGGAATCCCGGAGGTTCCGTCGGTGGTGTTTGAAGAGCTGCTGGTCAATGCCCTCATCCACCGCGACTATCTGATTGACGCCCCTATCCGTATCTTCGTCTTCGACGACCGCGTGGAAATCATCAGCCCGGGGCACCTTCCCAACAACCTGACGGTGGAGAACATCCTTCGCCGAAATCCAAGGCACCGGAACCCGATTCTGGTCTCCTATGCCGCCGAAGGGCTCTTGCCATACCGAGGACTGGGAACGGGTGTTCCTCGTGCCCTTGAGTTCTGGCCGAAAGTCGAGTTCCACGACGACCGAGAGGGGAACCTCTTTGTCGCCACAGTAGCCCGTGACATGGAATTGGCGGAGAAAATGACGGTGAAAGTTGCCAGGGAGAGGGTTGGAGTCGGTGAAAATGACGGAGAAACACCGATGAATGTCGGTGAAAGCGTCGGTGGAATCGTCAAAATGTCGGGGGAAACGTCGGTGAACATCTTGAACGCCGTCAAGGAGAACCCGAACATCACCATCCCGCAGTTAGCCGAACATATCGGAGTCACGTCCCGCACCATCGAAAGGAACCTTCAAAGACTCCAAGAAAATGGGCGTATCAAGCGAGTCGGCCCAGATAAAGGCGGGCACTGGGAGGTCATAGAATGACCAACCCCGTCCGCAAGAAACTGATCGAAGTGGCTCTCCCGCTCGAAGCCATCAACGAGGCTTCGGCGGCTGAGAAGCAACCAGGAATTGGAGCCCATCCAAGGGGGCTTCATCTATGGTGGGCGCGGCGGCCACTTGCCGCGGCGCGGGCCGTGATCTTCGCCCAGATGGTGGACGACCCCAGTTCGTGGCCCGACCTATTCCCGACCGAACAGAAGCAGGAGAAGGAACGGCAGCGGCTCTTCAGAATCATCGAGAAGCTCGTTCTGTGGGAAAACACCACAAACGAAGCCGTGCTCGAAGAGGCCCGCGACGAGATTTGGCGCAGTTGGAGACGCACCTGTGCCGAGAACACGGGCCACCCGCAAGCCGACGAACTCTTCAATCGGGAGAAACTTCCTGGGTTCCATGACCCGTTTGCCGGAGGCGGAGCATTGCCGCTCGAAGCCCAGCGGCTTGGGCTGGAGAGCTACGCCAGCGACTTGAACCCCGTGGCCGTCCTCATCAACAAGGCGATGATTGAGATTCCACCCAAGTTCGCCGGGCAGCCACCCGTGAACCCCGACGCCCAGAACAAGAAGAACCTGAACACTTGGGAGGGGGCAAGGGGCTTGGCCGAAGACGTTCGCTATTACGGCCAGTGGATGCGGGACGAAGCCGAGAAGCGCATCGGACATCTGTATCCCAAGGTGAAGGTGATGGCGGAGATGGTTGCGGAACGCCCCGACCTCAAACCGTACCTGAACCGAGAACTCACGGTCATTGCCTGGATTTGGGCACGAACGGTGAAGAGCCCAAACCCTGCGTTCCGCGACGTGGACGTTCCGCTTGCGTCCACCTTCATGCTGAGTACCAAGGCAGGGAAGGACGCGTATATCGAGCCGGTCATTGAGAACGGAGGCTATCGGTTCGTGGTGAAGTCTGGCAAACCCAAGGACGCCGAACGAGCGAAGAGAGGTACGAAGCTCGCAAGGGGAGCGAATTTCGAATGTGTCATGTCTGGTTCGCCGCTGACGGGCGACTACATCAAAGGCGAGGGTGTAGCGGGCAGAATGGAGTCAAAGCTCATGGCAATCGTCGCGGAAGGCGACCGGGGCCGGGTCTATCTCTCGCCCAATGCTACGCATGAGAGCACTGCGAAGACGCCCACTCCAAATGGTATCCCCGAGCTACAACTCCCGGACGACCCGAGGAATTTCTGGACAGTACAGTATGGCCTTCGAACATATGGCGACCTCTTCACATCGCGCCAACTCACCGCATTGACGACGTTCTCCGACCTGGTGGCCGAAGCCAGAGAGAAGGTGAAATCCGACGCCGAGGCAGGTCACTCCCCCGAGCCCAAAGCCTACGCCAACGCCGTTGGAACATATCTTGCGTTCGCAATCAACCGACTCGCAGATTACAATAGCTCCATCGCCACGTGGAAGCCATCCGGCGAGCAGGTCATGCAGACCTACAAGCGACAAGCTATTCCCATGACGTGGGATTACCCGGAATCGAATGTCCTCGGAAAATCTGCGATCTGCTGGGCAAACGCAGTCAAGTACACAGCGGACAACCTACTTGCATCAGGAACGGCGTCTTGCTCACCTGGAGTAGCCCAAACCGCAGATGCAAGTGACCAACAAGTCACCGCAGGCAAACTCGTTTCCACTGATCCGCCGTATTACGACAACATCGGCTACGCGGACCTCTCGGACTTCTTCTACGTTTGGCTCAGGAAGTCGCTTCGAGACGTCTACCCAGACCTCTTCGCCACCATCGCGGTTCCAAAGGCCGAGGAGCTGGTAGCGACGCCCTACCGACACGGAGGCAAAGACGCCGCCGAGAAGTTCTTCCTCGATGGAATGACGGAAGCGATGGGGAGACTCTGTGAACAGGCTCATCCGAGTTTCCCCGTCACCATCTACTACGCATTCAAGCAGTCGGAGACTACCGACGCCGGAGGACAGGCGAGCACCGGATGGGAGACGTTCTTAGAAGCGGTCATCCGTTCCGGCTTCGCCTTGACCGGAACGTGGCCGATGCGAACGGAACTTGGAAACCGGATGATTGGTTCCGGCACCAACGCCCTTGCATCCAGCATCGTGCTGGTTTGCCGCCGTCGAGAAGCAAGCGCACCAGCCGCCACCAGGCGCGAGTTCTTGACCGCACTTCAGAAGGAGCTTCCCAAAGCCATCAGCGACCTTCAGCGCGGAAACGTCGCTCCCGTGGATATGCAGCAAGCCGCAATCGGCCCCGGCATGGCCATTTTCACCCGCTATGCCAAAGTCTTGGACGCCGACGGAAAGCCGCTTTCCGTCCGAGACGCCCTCATGATGATCAACCAGGCCCTCGATGAAGTGCTGGCCGAGCAGGAAGGGGACTTTGACAGCGACACCCGCTGGGCTCTTTCCTGGTTTGAGCAGTTCGGCTTCGCTGAAGGCGACTATGGCGACGCCGAAACCTTGAGCAAGGCGAAGAACACGAGCGTGGGCGGCATCGTTGAGGCCGGTATTGCAACATCCGGCAAAGGCAAGGTGAGACTCCTGCGACCGGAGGAGCTTCCCGAAGATTGGACGCCCGAAGGCGACAAGCGGCTCACCGTCTGGGACATGGTGCATCACCTGATTCGAGTCTTGGAGAAGGGTGAAACGGAAGCCGCCGCGCTGCTTGCCCGGCTCGGAATCAAAGCAGAGACCGCAAGGGAGCTTGCCTATCGACTCTACTCGATTTGCGACCGAATGAAACGAAGCGCCGACGCCCAGCGGTACAACGCCCTTGTTTCCAGTTGGCCCGAGCTGGTGAACCTTGCTCAGCATATGCCCGCCCAGCCGGTGGAAACTCAAGGCGGGCTTTTTGAGGGGATGAACTAGACCCATGGCAATGACCAATTCCGAACGCATCGGCAAAGCCCTCGATCTCCTCCGCGATGGGCTTGTCCCATTTGTCGAACGCGAACTGAAGAGCGTCCACGGAGGCGAATGGTTCTTGGCCATGAGGGACTCAGTGAGCGAGAGCCAGGCGGCGCAACTTGGCGACGAATCGAATCCCAAGTACGACGCCCGCTCGCTTTTGGCGATGATGTGGGGCCAGTGGAACGATGTCTTCAAGCGGACTCTGGGTTTCAGCGAGCGGAGTATCGTCAGCGAATTGCGCGATACTGGCAACAAGTGGGCGCATCAGGAGCCTTTCAGTTCCCGCGACACCCTTCGGTTCTTGGACTCATGCTCCAGGCTATTGCTTGCGGTTTCCGCCGACCAGTTCGAGGCGGTGGACAAGATGTACCACGAGCTGAACCGGCTGGTGATCGACGAGCAGGTCCGCAACGAGAAAAAGAAGGAAGCGAAGAGCACCGTCGAAAGCACCGTGACGGGAACCCTGAAGCCGTGGCGCGAGGTGGTGAGCCCGCATCCCGACGTTGCCAGCGGCAAATACCAGCAAGCCGAGTTTGCCGCCGACCTCTGGCAAGTTCACCTTGGAGAAGGTTCCGCCGAGTACCGAGACCCGCAAGAGTTCTTCCGCCGGACGTTTATGACCGAGAGCCTGACCCGGCTCTTGGTGGACGCGGTAAGTCGGCTCACCACGGGAGGCGGAGACCCGGTGGTTCAGCTCCAAACGAATTTTGGCGGTGGAAAGACCCACTCGATGCTTGCCCTCTATCACCTGGTTTCTGGCAAGAAAGTCGGAGACCTCTTTGGCGTGGATAGCGTGCTGAAGGCCGCCGAGGCGAGCGAGCTGCCCACCGCCAAACGGGTGGTTCTGGTTGGAAACAAAATCTCCCCCGGCAACCCTTCGGTGAAAGCAGACGGCACGGTGGTCCACACGCTCTGGGGCGAAATCGCCTACCAGCTTGGCGGCAGAGCCGCCTACGAACAGATTCGCGCTGACGACGAGAAAGCGACCAGTCCCGGTGACAAAATCCGCGAGCTTCTGAATGAATACGCCCCGACCCTCATCCTGATTGATGAGTGGGTCGCCTACGCCCGCCAACTTCACGACGACAGCGACCTTCCTGGAGGGAGTTTCGAGACTCAGTTCTCGTTTGCCCAAGCACTTACTGAATCGGCGAAGCTAGCCAAGAACTGCCTCTTGGTCGTCAGTCTTCCGGCTAGCGACACGGCCACCTCACCACACGCTCAGGCCGACGACATTGAAGTAGGAGGCCAACGCGGACGAGAAGCCCTCGAAAGACTCCGGAACGTCATTGGGCGCGTCGAATCGTCGTGGCGGCCAGCCAGTGCCGAGGAGGGCTTTGAAATCGTCAGGAGGAGGCTATTTGAGCCGCTCACTGACCAGGAGCAGTTCAAGCAGAGGGATGTGATCGCTCGCGCCTTCTACGACCTTTATCGCACCCAGCATCAGGAGTTTCCACCGGAATGCCGTGACACGGAGTATGAAGACCGGATTCGCGCCGCCTATCCGATTCACCCGGAGATTTTCGACAGGCTCTATACCGACTGGTCAACGCTTGCTAAGTTCCAGCGCACCCGTGGCGTACTGAGGCTCATGGCGGCGGTCATCCACAGCCTATGGGAGAAGGGCGACCGAAACCCGCTCATTTTGCCGTGCAACATCCCGATTGATGACCCCAGAGTTCAGTTTGAACTTACACGCTACCTGCCCGACCAATGGGAGCCCATCATCTCGAAAGACGTGGATGGATCCCACGCTTTGCCCCTTCAGATTGACGCAGGAGCCCCGAACCTGGGCAAGTTCCAGGCTTCCCGTCGTGTAGCGCGGACCATCTACTTGGGTTCCGCCCCCACCAAGGATGCGGCCAACAAGGGTTTGGAAGACCGCAGGGTGAAGCTGGGATGCGCCATGCCCGGCGAAGCCACCGCCGTCTTTGGAGATGCACTGCGTCGGCTCGCAGGAGCCGCCACGTATCTCTATCAAGATGGAGCGCGTTACTGGTATTCGACCCAGCCCACCGTTACCAAGTTAGCTGAAGACCGCGCCGAGCAGTTGAAGCGTGACCCTGACCAGGTGGCTCTTGAAATCGAAAAGAGAGTCCGAAAGGATGTGGCTTCCTCCGGCGATTTTTCGCGGGTGCATCCGTTCCCCCAATCAAGTGCCGATATTCCCGATGACTACGATGCCCGCCTGGTGGTGCTGGGAGTCGAGCATCCATACACTAAGGACGAAGACAACTTGGCGGAGAGCTTTGCCAAGGACATCTTGAAGAGTCGCGGCAACTCCCCAAGGATTTACCAGAACACGCTCGCGTTTCTTGCGGTGGACAAGACCAAGCTCCAAGACCTCGATGACGCGGTTCGGAAGTTTCTCGCCTGGGATTCCATTCTGAAGGAAAAGACGGAACTCAACCTCGATCCTCAGCAGCAGAAGCAGGCCGATACCCAGCTTCGCAATGCGGAATCGGCGGTAAACGCTCGCATTCCCGAAGTGTTTCAATGGCTCCTGGTTCCCACCAAAGAGAAAGCGGACTCCCCGGTTCAGTGGAGCGCCTTTCGCTTGAGCGGCCAAGACCCGCTTGCCATCAGAGCAAGCAAGAAGCTCAGGAACGACGAGCTTCTCATCACTTCAATCGCCGCGAGCAGACTCAGACACGAATTGGACAAAGTGCCGCTCTGGGACGGCAACGACAAGTCGCACGTCTTGGTCAGGGCGCTGGCGATGAACTTCGCCACCTACCTCAATCTGCCAAGGCTCAAGAGCCCAGGCGTCGTTCTCAAGGCGATCCAAGATGGCGTGGCACAGCTCACTTGGGCGCAGGACGCTTTCGCCTATGCGGACTCGTATGATGAAGCTGCTGGCCGCTACCAAGGGCTCGTGGCCGGAAGAGTCATCTCGCTGGGCACTGAGGTTCCTCCTGGAATGCTGGTGCGGCCAGACATTGCCGTAAAGCAACTGACTGAAGAGAGTGCTTCTCATACCGTAACAAGCGGCGGAGAGCCCCCCACATCGCCCGGAGAGGCCATTTCCGGCGGCTTGTTTGAGGGAGGCACCGAAGGTGCGCTGAAATCAAGCAAACCCACCCGGTTCCACGGGAGCGTTCCGCTAGACGTAACCCGCGTTGGAAGAGATGCCGGTCGAATCGCAGAAGAAGTCATCGCCCACCTATCGGGACTCGTGGGAGCCGACGTGAAGGTCACGCTTGAAATCCAAGCCAGGGTGCCAAATGGGGTGTCCGATGACGTAGTTCGCATCGTCACCCAAAACAGTCGGGATCTCAAGTTTGAGAGCCAGGGTTTTGAGGCCGAAGAATAATGTGTCTACCTGAGAGCTAGACCCATCCAAGCTGTTTGAGGGAGACCCACGCGCCACCTTCGCCGATAACGAGATGGTCGAGAACCTCAATGCCAAGCAGCCTGCCTGCTTCCTTTAGGGTCTTTGTGACCTCTATGTCTTCAGGGGAAGGCGTGGGATCACCCGACGGATGGTTGTGGCCGACGATGACCGAGGCCGCATTGGCGAGAATCGCGGCTTTGAAGACCTCGCGCGGGCAGACCATCGTCGCATTGAGAATGCCGATGCTCACGGTGTGAATGCCGATGATCCGGTTCTTTGTGTCGAGCAAGACAGCAACGAAGTGTTCCCGGTCTTCATGTTCAAGGTAGCGGCAGAGCACTTGAGCGGCATCTTCCGGGCGATCCAGTTCAGTACGAGAACCTTTCTTCTCGCGCACGAGCTGCACCCGGAAGACCGGAGGCATGAGCGCGTCTTTGAACTCATCTTTTACTTTCTCGATTCTCGCCATACCGCCTCCACAATCAAACTGGGTTTGAAGGGAGGTATGCCGAGGACAACTGGAAAAGTGACCTAAGCCTCGGCTGTTACCGAACAGGCGTTCGGACATCCGAACACTCTTCGTCGCCTTCGCCACGAAGCACCAATAAGACAACCGCCGCAGACCGCTCTGGGTGAGTGGGAGTCCTGCTTCTACGAAGCTCTCGCGCCTCTGTGGGAACGATCCGGACCAGCCTCCAAGCATGTCTCGAGCCGACTTTTAGGTTCGGCTTGGGCCGAGTCGCCCTGTCTTTTCCTTGACATCCACCATTGACGCTCCGTTCAGCTTGGATTGTCCGCATCCTACTCCGCGCATCTTGTGAACCATCCCCGCCAGGCCACGCAAGGGGCACCCCAGTTTCCGCGCCTTCGGCTTGTGCAACCAGGGCAGTTCCCCGCACCCTTGCATGCCTTGCGGGACGACGGTTCTTCTTCAAGTGCGCTCGCGGGCAATCAAGCCCGGAGCTGACTCAAATGGAGGAATGTATGAAAAAGAACAACACAACAACTCGGCTCGAAGCTCTCGTGAACGTCGGAACCGGAGACAAGAGCATCTGGAGACGGGTCGGGGTCGCTTTCCCCCTCAAGAACCGCGAGGGGTTCGCCGTGAAGCTGGAACTCATCCCGGTGCCCAACGGAGGAGCCTGCGAGTTCATCCTCGTAGAACCTTCCGCGAAGGACAAGCCCGACGAAGAGTAGGGCGTCCAACCAACCGCCCGGCCCACCAGCCGGGCTTTTCACTTTTCATGAAGCACCAGGCCTTCACCGGCAGACAAGGGGAGAAAGATTCCAACGCTTGAAGGAGACCCCTTTATGAAGACCGAAGAGGCCAAAGAGATCATCGAGAACCAACTTGACGCGCTCGGGAAGGCCCTCGAAACAGGGCACAGCGACCAACTCAAAGAGTTCCTCGCGACAATGGCGCGGTTCCACAAATACAGCCTGGGGAACGTGCTGCTCATCATGGCCCAGAAACCTGAAGCCAGCCACGTCGCCGGGTTCCACACTTGGAAGTCTCTAGGACGATACGTCAAGGCCGGAGAGAAAGGCATCGCCATCCTTGCCCCCATGCTGATAAAAGGCGACAAGTTCGACGCTTCGGATACTTCGCCGCCCGATCAGGAGGAAGACCCGGAACGTATGCTCCGGTTCCGCGTCGTCTACGTCTTCGACGTTGCTCAAACCGAAGGGGAGCCATTACCTGAATTCGCCGCCGTCACTGGAGACCCAAGCGAGTACGGAGAACGCCTAAGAAGCCTGGTCCGCCAGATGGACATCGAACTCCAATACTCAGACCAGCTCGGGACCGCACTCGGCGTCTCCAAGGGCGGAACCATCGTGATCAAGAACGACCTCGAACCCGCCCAGGAGTTCGCCACCCTGGTTCACGAGCTCGCCCACGAAATCCTTCACCACGGCGAGGGCCGAAAAGGCACCACGATCCAAAGCCGGGAACTGGAAGCCGAAGCCGTGGCCTTCGTTGTCGCCCAAGCCGTCGGCCTCGATGCAGGAACAGCCAGTTCCGACTACATCCAACTCTACCAAGGCGACAAGAAGCTCCTTCTCGACAGCCTCGACGCCGTGCGAAAAGCCGCCGCCACCATCATGGACGGCCTTCTCTAGCTTTATCACAACCCATTTACAGGAGACCGCCTTTATGGAAACTCAGCGCACCCACTTCAAGACCGGACGCACTCTCATCACCTCGCAGGCACTAGGGGAACTGGAGCCAATGGACGTGCTGGCCGCATTGCGAAGGCACTCAAGCAAAGATTGGGGCGAATGCTGCCAAGAGGACGCCGAGGCGAACGACCAGGCCGTCGCTGACGGGTCCCGAATCCTCTCGGTGTATCGCGACCGCCATGGCACCCAATTCTGGATCATCACCGAGGCCGACCGCTCCGCTACAACGGTTCTTTTACCGTCAGATTATTGACGCAGGTCGGGATCAGGAACTTCGCGTCTTCCCGGCTGGAGAATCGGCAAAGCCAGACCATCTCCATGAGCGCAAACCCCCATCCGCCCAGGCTGGTTCCGGCCATCTTGCGGGCAACGCTCTCGGTTAAAGGACAAATTTCCCCTGCCTGCGGCATTCCTCGCGGTAACCAAATTTCTCCTTGAGCCACTCGCCTGGATCGCCCGCCTTGAAAGGCCGTCAACAAGGCGGCATGGTGCCGCCGCTTTTTCAAGGAGATGTTCCCATGTTTGCCATCAATTCCATCCGCCGCGGAGACTGCCTCGAAGTGCTTCCCGAGGTTCCAAGCCGAAGCGTCAACTTCGTTCTGACCGACCCACCGTACATTGTCCGTTATCGCTCGCGAGACGGACGAACGGTGATGAACGACGACAACGACGCATGGCTTGCCCCAGCGTTCGCGGAGATGTACAGAGTCCTGGAAAGGGACAGCTACTGCGTCAGCTTCTACGGCTGGCCCCACGCCGACCGCTTCCTCCAAGCATTCAAATCCGCCGGATTCAAGCTTCTCGGGCACTTCGTGTTTCCCAAGATATACACGTCCACGACACGCTACGTCCGCTATCAGCACGAATGCGCCTTCCTGCTTGGCAAGGGCTTCCCCGCCCGTCCCAGCGAGACCATCGGCGATGTGATCGATTGGACCTATAGCGGGAATAAGCTCCATCCCACCCAAAAACCTCTCTCGGTTCTGCTTCCGCTTGTGGAGACCTTCTCCCGCCACAACGGGATCGTACTTGACCCGTTCGCCGGATCTGGCTCCAGCCTGCTTGCCGCCAAGCAACTCGGGCGCAAGTATTTCGGCATCGAAATGAACGCCGAATACCATGAGATCGCCTCCAAGCGACTTGATTCCAGCCCTTGAGCTGGTCTCGGATACGCCGGGCAATGTTCTCTCACCCCGGCTTTATCTTCTCATGCGCTGACGCCGGTGAAGCATCTCCTTCATCGTCGGCTTGACATCGGAAAGGTCGAGGAACTGTTCGGGAACTACCAAGTGCAGGGCCGGGTGCCTCTCGCGAAGCCGCTTCCCCAAATCGTAGCCAGGCTCTGCCAGTCTGAGAATCTCTCGATCACGTGTCACCAGCGCAAACGCCCCCGAGTGAATGGCAAGATCGAGGTACGGCGCATCGGCGGGGTCGGGTGGGAAGTCGAAGACCTTTGGAACGCGTTCAATGTAAACAGCGGCGCGGTGCAGATGGTGGAAGAACGCCTCTACCCGCTTGGCCGTGATTCCGGGAAGCTTGGCTTGGAGCCAAGGCATCGAGAGGACGTACCGAGCCTCATCGAGAACGTATTTGGACACAAGCAGTTTGTCCGGCCCCTGCATCACATGCGCAAAGCAATGATACGCCGCGCCCGGAAAAGCAATGGCCTGAACGAAGACGTTGCAGTCGAAAACCGACATTCTCATGGTTCCCCCTTCCGTTCCTGCCTTGCCCGTTCAATCGCCTCTGCGATGATGCGTTCAACCGGTCCCGTATCGCATTCTTCATGATTGCGGTGGACTTCTCGGACGAGTTGGAGAGCAGCCCGTTTGGCCGTGTGCTGAGGGAATCCCTGACCAACGAGCGGCGAGGGCGGAGGAGTGTGGGTTCTTCGTCTTCTTGCCATAGCCTGTTTAGATGAACGCTACGGGGCAAGGATTCAACAAAGGTGTTCGGACGTCCGAACTCCCTGTCCAGAACGTTATTATCACTTCGAAGAACGAGAAAGAGCTTTATTGCGAGCAATGTCGCGGTCTCTCATCTGTGCCCGCAACTTCACGTAATTGTATGAAGTTTCCTTCCAGGCAGCTAAGCTCAACTTTGTAAAAGGATCCTGATAATCTACTGGCTTACCATCCCACTGCAACATGCGATGCTTAGCGAGGAATAGCTCCCATTCTGCAGTGTGCATCGGCAACGCAAAGGCTGAGTCAGTCTTACCGAGGTAGGCGGTCCTGAATTTAACATCACGGTAGTTGTAAGCGCCAGTTATGTCAGCAGGCAAGAATTTCTCGCCAATGATAAACACATTCCATCCATGGTTCCAGGGGATGCCTTGAATAAACTTTGTGTCTTTTTGGTGCGAACCCATTTGGCCATCGTCGTTTCTTAGGTGTCCTCCAATTTCAACACATCGAACACCAAGGGGCTTAGCGAGTGCGACTGCAAGTTTCGTATACCCGTCACAATTCCCCTTTGGGCGCGGAGTATGACTTAAAACGTTCGTCGCCTTGTTCCATTCAACCCTCTCTCGGCCAGGTTTTGAATTCAGTTCACTCCAGTACTCCATGTTGGACCGAATCCATGCAACTAGAGCTTCCGCGGCAAACAGCTCACGTTGAATGCCGCTCTTCATCCCAGTGAAAGCAGTTGCTCGGTCAATGACTGAGTTCAGTCGTTTGGCAATGCTATCTACGGTATCGCCGGTCTTGAACTCGTTTTCGGGGCTCCATACTTCCAGGTAAATGCGCCGGACGACGTCTTCATAAGTTTCGGCAAGGTCGGTTGGAATGTCAGAGACCGTAAAGCACTTGGCAGACATTTGCGAGGCAAATGGGAATAATCCAGCATCGACGGTAGCATCCTTTTGATGTGATGACAACATTGCGAGGCCGAAAAGCGCTGGGAGCACGCTTGAATTTTACCCCCGCCATATTGGTGAGCTACCCAGTATTCGCAATGCTGGCTCTGTACAGACAATCCACCCTATCTTGTCTTGCCGATGATCACATGAATCGAGAACGCCAACATGGAGAAGGTCCTCCGGCCTTGCGGAAAATTCCGGTGATTTGAAAATCTTCGGGCGGACGGATGGCCTCACAGGAAGAATGTTCGGACGTCCGAACGCTTTCCTTCTATCAGGTGCGAGAGGCTTTTTGAAGAAGTGGTCCGTCCTTCACTTTTAGGGTTGACAACTTTGAACATCTATCCTCAACTGAGGTCATGTGGATGCAAGGAACAGCCCAGGAGAAACAATGGCAAGAGGACGCGCAAAATCGACCGGACGCACCGTCAAACCCGCTGGCGTCACCTTCGAGACAGGTGTTTTGGAATACCTGGAGCTTCTCGGAGAGCGGGAGGACCGTTCGCGAAGTTGGCTCATCAATCAGATGGTCAA
>JADZBW010000316.1 GCA_020851885.1 Fimbriimonadaceae bacterium
ACCAGAACCGGAAGGTGCGCTGGTTGTCGGAGAACCTGACGACCGATCTAGCCAGGACGCGGCAGCGGCATGGTTCCGACCCACCCGCAAGGCCATGCTCGCCGCCCACGGCGTCGGCACCGTGGACCAGGCGATGCTGGCCGGAATGCACGTGAAGTTCGGCTTTCTGCGCCTCTACGGCCTTACGGAGAGGGTGCTCGTGATCGATGAAGTCCATGCTTACGACGCCTATATGAGCGCGATCATCTGCCGACTCCTCCAGTGGTGCGCCTGCCTCGAAATCCCCGTGATCCTGCTCTCGGCAACCCTGTCCGCCAAGCAGCGCGAGGCAATGATCGAAGCCTACTGCCCAAGCACCCATCGCCTCGATGAACGGCGGGTAGAGGGGGCAGGAGGTGAGGGGCAGCATGCCGACTACCCACTCATCTCCGCAGTCGCCCCGGGCAAAGATGTTCTGACGATTCATGCTGAGGCATCCTCAACCCGGACGCTTAGGTTCGAGACACATCCCGGTCTGTTGGGCGATGAAAAGAAGAACGCAAGGCTGGCCGAGAAACTAGTGACCCACGGCGGATGCTGCTGCGTCATCCTCAACACTGTGAAGCAAGCGCAGGCGGTCTATAGGGCATTGGGAGACGATGTGCCGAAACTCCTCTTCCACGCACGCTTTACGGCGCAAGACCGGGAGCGCATTGCGAAGGAAGTTATGGAGAAGTTCGGGAAGGACACAACACACCGCCCCGATAGGTTCGTCCTTGTCGCCACTCAGGTGGTCGAGCAAAGCCTCGATGTGGACTTCGACCACATGATCACGGAGATTGCCCCGATGGATCTTCTCCTTCAGCGCAGCGGACGTCTACACCGGCATCGCATCCGAGCGACCGATCCCACCCTGCACGTCCTCACCCCAGGATTGGGCGACTACAGATTCGGCGGTACTGGCTTCGTGTATGCGAGCAAATCGTTGCTGAGGACGGTCGCGTTGCTAGCGGTCCGAAAACAGGCCAGCCTTCCAAAGGATTTT
Organism: Fimbriimonadaceae bacterium; assembly: GCA_020851885.1. GTDB lineage: Bacteria > Armatimonadota > Fimbriimonadia > Fimbriimonadales > Fimbriimonadaceae > 55-13. The sequence continues at coordinate 1,025 of JADZBW010000316.1, forward strand.
CGAACCCTCGTTGAGGATACTTATGGCGAGGGCCGCTGGCCCTCGCCAGATACAGATTGGGAAGCTGTCGAAAAGGCAGACAAGGAGTGGAACCAAGAGATAAAACTCTTGCGATCACAGGGCAACGACCTCGCACTTTGTAAACCGAACCCCCGCATATTTAGGCCGGTCGACAATGTCCCGGAAGGTGACGATAGCGACGATGGAAACGGCTGGAGGGCAAAGACGCGATTGGGAGCAAATGATCGGACTTGCGTTTTTGTTTCGCCAGCGGAAGGACAAGCCCTGAGAGCGGGGGTCCTATCCAAGAAGGCATTAAAGGACTTATACCGAAGATCCGTGAAGATCGCGCGGTATCTGCCCTTGTTTACGGCCTGCGAGGGATTCAGTCCGGCCATTGAAGCGGTGGGCCGTCTTCAGGATCTGTTGCTGCTACCCATGTCGGAAGGTGGAGTTTGGCGGGGAGAAGATGAGAAGATGAACGTGTACCAGATCCGCTACGATGAGGAACTTGGACTCTTGGCAGGGAAAATCTCATGAGCAGACCAACGTTCAACGTCCTGACCGAGCCGTGGATTCCCGTCGTGCGGCTGGACGGCACGCGGGAGGAACTGGGAATCATGGCGTGCTTGCTCCAAGCGCACGAGATCCGAGAGATACGCGACCCATCGCCGATCATCGAGTTTGGACTCTATCGCCTCCTGGTTGCGTTCGTGTTGGATGCCCTGATTCTTGCCGACAAGCGACCAGAAGACGCGATTGACCTGAAAGCTCTTATCGCTGCAGGACGATTCCCAGCGAAGGTGCTTGAAGAATACGCGAATCACTGTGGCGCAGTCTTCGACTTGTTCGACCCGGAGAGGCCGTTCCTGCAAACTGCATTTGCGACAGAAGACCCAGGGGCGTTCGGCCCTGTGGAGCAGTTGTTTCACGAGGTCGGGGCTGGATCAGAGGCTATTCACTGGCACCACTGTCAAGAAGGGAGGCTTGAACTGGCCGGCAGCGAGGCGGCTAGAGCCCTCGTTGCGGTTAGCCCGTTTATGAAGCAAGGAGGAAGGGGTTACAGCCCAAGCGTGAATGGGTCATCGCCGCTGTATGTGTTGCCCGTGGGCCAAACATTGTTCGACACTCTAGTGATGAACATCCCCACGAGACAATATGGAGCAGCTGAGGCTGGCCCCGCTTGGCGACGTGGAAGTATTGAGGCCGTCGCTCGAGTGCCAGAAGGGATGCTTGATGGTCTTACCTGGCAACCCAGAAAGCTATCGTACAAGCATCCTATGGGCCCATCAGATGCTGTCAACAGGATTCACTTCAGCCCAGGAGTTAAGAAGGACGGCAATGGGTGGATTGATCCAAACCTAGCCTATCGCTGGACTGAGCTGGGAGTCGACAAGATCGCGATGCAGCGTCGAAAGCCGATTTGGAGGGATGCAGGGGCCCTTTTCGTCGCGTTTCCCGGCGAACTCGGCAAAGGGGACGGAAGGGTGGCGGTTCGCCGACCTGACGTGATCTCTGATGCCTACCAGCTTAACGACTCAAGTATCGTCAACGCAAATGTCTACGGGATGCAGGCAAAGCAGGCAAATGTAACCGAGTGGGTTAAGTCGACGATCGCTGTCCCCGCTAGGCTCGGCAACAAGGCGCGGATATGCCCAATTGTCGAGGCAGAACTGGCTCTGGCGGATGTAGGCATGAGACTCCTCAGGTCGTCGGTCTTACAGCTTTCCCCCGAGTTCCTGCGTGAGGAAGCTAAGCCCCCAACCAAGAGAAAAGCAATGGATAAGCGATCGGTTAAAGGGGTTGCGGATCGGGCTGAACGTGGCTACTGGACAATTCTCCAGCAAGAGTTCGGTCCACTCATGGCCCGCTTTGCCGAGCTACCCGAAAATGCGCCGGATACCCCGGAACTCATCACCGAAACGCGACGCCCTTGGCGCGAGGCCATCGAGCAGATAGCGAGGGATGAGTTCGAGAGGGCAGCCAAGGACTTGGACGCGGACTCCGACGCCCTTGAACGGCAGGTGA
>JADZBW010000317.1 GCA_020851885.1 Fimbriimonadaceae bacterium
CAGCGCCTCGACCCTCCATCGCCCCGGCATGAAGCCGATCGAAACGGCTCAGCAGGCCGCCGAAGCGCTGCGCCCCCTCGCTGGCGACGCCGCCTACCTGCTCTTCACCCTGGGAATCGTGGGGACGGGGATCCTCGCGGTGCCCGTGCTCGCGGGATCGGCGGCCTATGCGGTGGCCGAGGGGTTCCACTGGGAGGGCTCCCTCAACGACCGACCCAAGGTGGCGCAGAAGTTCTACGTGGTAATCGCCTTGGCGGTCTTGGTTGGCCTTGGCCTGAACCTACTTGAGATCAGCGCGGTCAAAGCCCTCTTCTACTCGGCGGTCGCCAACGGCGTCTTGGCTCCTCCGCTTGTGGTCCTGGTGACGGTGATGACCAGTCAGAAGGATGTGATGGGGGATCATGTCAGCCCACCCTGGATGCGCATTTTGGGTTGGGTGACGGCAGGGGCGATGTCGGCGGCGGCAATCGCCATGTTTGTTTCCACTTGATCGGGCATCCATTTGCCCCCGGGGCGGCAACTTTCAACAATAAATGAAAGTTCATCGGGTATCATGCCTCCAGGTTCTTGGCATGGCACTGACACCCGAACGGATTTACGGCGACCTCCTCGACATTTACCGAAAGGTGGACGCGGGCGAAAGACTGAGTTACGAGGATGGCGTTCGCCTCTACGAGACTCCCAACTTGACGGCAGTCGGGCAGATGGCGAACATCGTGCGCGAGCGTCGCCATGGCGCTCGGACCTACTTTGTGCGTAACCAGCACATCAACTACACGAACATCTGTAACAAGTTCTGTAAGTTCTGCTCTTTCTACGCTAAGAAAGGCGGCCCCGCGCCCTATCAGATGTCCATCGAGACGGTCCGAGAGCGCCTGGAATGGCATCGTGAAGCCAACCTGACCGAGATCCACATGGTCGGCGGTATCAATCCCCGACTTCCCTACCAGTACTACCTCGACCTCGTCCGGGTGGTGAAAGAGACCCTGCCCGGCGTCCATGTGAAGGCCTTCACGGCGGTAGAGATTGTGGAGATTGCCCGCCAGGGCAAGGTTACGGTCGAGCAAGCGCTCGCCGACCTTATCGAAGCTGGCCTGGACTCCCTACCCGGCGGCGGCATCGAGATATTGAGCGACCGCGTCCACGCCGAGCTTTTCGGCAAGAAACTGAACGGCGAAGAGTGGAAGAACGTGGCCCGCGCCGCCTCCAAGCTGGGCTTGAAGCAGTACGCCACCATGCTCTATGGCCACATCGAGACCCATGAGGAGCGGGTCCACCACCTCGTCCAACTGCGCGAACTGCAGGATGAGACTCAGAACTTCCTCACCATGACCCCGCTGTGCTTCCACCCCGAAGCCACCGAGCTCGAGCATATCGCGAAACCAACCGGCGACACCGACTTGCGGAATATCGCCGTCTCCCGCTTGATGCTGGACAACTTCGAGCACATCAAGAGCTTCTGGATCATGAACACCGTGCCCGTCACCCAAATGGCGCTTTGGTATGGCGCGGACGACGCCGACGGAACCGTCCACGAGTACGAGATCACCTACCGGGAAGGAGAGTTCGGCAACAAGAGTCAGGCCCTCACCCGGGACAACATGATCAAGATGATCGAGGAAGTCCATCGTATCCCCGTCGAACGAGACTCCCTTTACAACGAGATCGTGCGAGATGAAGCGGTCAAGCCAAGTCGCACGCTCAAACCGATTCAATTGATCGGTTAAACGAGAACTGTCCTTCAATTTGAGCCCAATGGCTCGCCGCCGTTTCGCCCGCTGCTTTCAATATTCAACACATTTCATGTGTCGCTTCTGACTTCTTGTGACAAAATACAGATAGTAGGTATGACGTATGAAACAACTCCTACTCATCTTCTTTGCTTCAATTATCATGGGGTTTGTGGTCGCTGCGAGTTCTGTAATGCCCACGGATTATGGTGACGGACATCAGTGCGGCGCCACGAATAGTTCTTGTACGAATTGCGACTGCTTTGCACTTGCTTCTCTATTGGGCAGTTGATCAGTATCGCCAAAATAGCAAACGGATGCCGAACCCCCACCTTATCCGGGACACTTCGAAGCCCATCTTGCCGGGTGTTCTACGAACGGAAGAGGATTTCCAAAACCCCGACGCCCCCAAAATAGAATGGGATTCCAGCCTTGGGAAAGCTCCTGACACTTAGAACCTGAGCTTCTATATCCCCGCCAAACCCAAAATTGGCTGACCGATATTTGCGATGGCACTAGGACTCAACTGGAATCATAAGGTTTTTCCCAAGCCAGGGGAAGGATATCTTTGAGCGAATACAAATATCTATCAACGAACCAACGTGCGGATATTCCCTTCGGGTCTTCGCAAGTATCACTTCGGAGGCACCTATCTCGCCCACTGGAGCGACGGCTTTGTCGAGCGGATTCCCTATAGTTCGATGTATCTGGTACCCATCAACAAATCATCCTGGGGCAGTTGACTCCGCGAGGTGCGAAAAGGGCAAAGAAGGCGTTTCCAATCACGAAGTGGTGGAATGAGCAAAATGCCAAGTCGGCAACGTCCTACATCTCGTGGGATTGAGAACCGAATTCAATTCCGATTTTTGAATGATCTACGTTGCGTAGGCGGCGTTGTTCCACTAGAATAGCGGTATGCGAAAAGCAACTCAATTACTGGCTTCCATTGTCCTCTTGTCGGCATTTGCATCGGCTCATGCCTTCTCCGACCCCACCGTGTATGTCACCGAGCAAGGCAAGGCGTACCATAAGAAGAACTGCACCCTCAAGCACGGCTCCACGGGCATGAAGCTCTCCGAGGCAAAGAAGAAGGGCTACAAGCCCTGCAAGGTCTGCAAGCCAGCGACGTAAGGGGGGTAAGTGGGTGAATGGGTGAATAAGTTGAATTCGTAAGTAGGTAAGTAGGTGAATAGGCAAGTAGGTGAACAGATACGGGTCCCCTCCCATTGACCCATTCACCTGTTCACCTATTCACCTATTCACCCATTCACCTATTCACCCATTCACCCATTCACCTCTTCACCCACGCCCCCATTCACCTCCCTCCCAGTTTCCTCACCCGATCGACCTCATCGATTTGAGCCAGCTCGATAAGCAGCTTTGCGTCGCAGACGCCCATCACGACCTTCAGTTTTTCATCTGAGAAGTCGACTTTGAACCCCAGCTTATTGAACTTCTCGAGCACCGCCGCATCGAGATTCTTGAGCCAAATCTCGATTTCAACTTTGCCTTTCAAAGCCCTGAGATCCTTCTGGACTCGCGATTCATAGCGGTACCGGCGACGCTCTTCGGGCTTCATTTTCGAGTCGTCGACCCGCACAATGCTATTGTCGGCAGGATCATAAGTCACGAAGCTGGCCGACGTTGGCAACTGGCCGGTTTGCGTCTTGCCTGCCGCTGTGCGACCGCCATTACCTCCACCGCCAAATCCACCACCGCCATATCCACCGCCGCCAGATCCTGCTGACCCTCCCGGAATGCCGCCACGAAAAAGGCCCGAGACGGCCTTATCGGCCAGCTTCTCATTCCCAAAAATGCCCTCATAGCTGACGCCGTCCGCCATTTCGACCGGCACCGCGACCGTCCGCTGCCTGCCCCCGATGTTCACCACCTTCTTCTCCACCGCGACGAACGAAGTGAATTGCGTCATGATTTTGAACTCGAGCGCCAACTGGATGATGTCCTCATTGGCGACCCGCGAAGCCGCTGGATAGGCCGAGGCCAGGAAGTTCCTGCGGGTCAATTCATCGACTCGTTGCCGAGCCCAAATCGATTCCAGGGCCGGAGCATTCGCCTGAGCCGGGAAATCAAGATTCAGGATTTTCGACCATGGCTTCCCACCTAAATTGCCAGTGAGGACCAATTGCCCGCGCCCGGCCTGGCTATAGCGGCCCGTAATGATCACCGGCTTCTCGCTGAACACGTCCGGAATCGCGGCCGGAAGGGCATCTTGAACGTCGACGCCACTAAAATGAGCATTGATCTGCGTCAGAACCGGCGTTTCCAGGCGCTTCACGAGCCTGGCCACCGCCGAATCTGCAGATTCGGCAAGGGTCACGTACTCCGCATCGCCCTTACCCTCATAAGCCATTTGGTCGATCAGGTAACGATTGACCGAGTTGCCGATTCCAAAGGTGAACATTCGCGCTCGATCCCGATTCTTCTGAATGGAATCCAGAATGATCGCCTCATTTCCCGCATAGCCATCGGTATTGAAAAGGACATACCGAAGTCGATTTGGGTCTGCCCTCGCGGTAAGGGCCGCAAGGACTCCCTGATCCAAGGCCGTCCCACCGCTGGCGGTCATTTTGTTCACAAATGCCTCAGCCTCTGCGATATTCGCAGGAGTGTTTGGCCGGGCGGCATCCCAAAGCTTGTATACCGAGGTGTTGAATCCCAGGACATTGAATGTGTCGTTGCGGCGAAGCGTTTTGATGAGCTTATTGGTCAGTTCTTTGGACTTATCGATTGGAAACCCGTTCTGGCTGCCGCTCTGATCCATCACAAAGATGATCTCCTTGGGCGCGATCTGTGCGGGCTGGACCGCCTTGGGAGGCATCAGGATGAGAGTGAAGAACCCACCTTTGGACCCCATGTGAGTGAGGAAAGCGCTCTGCACCGAGTCGGTCGCCATTCGATATCGCAGGATGAAGTCGCGATTTGGAATCTCGTCTGCCTTGGCAAGTTTGATGATCGCCTGCTCCTCGCCCCGACGGTTAACCGTCACTTTGTGGAGGATCGACTGGAACCCTTGGATCGGCGCGCCGGCATCCAAGTTCACCGTCAGGTCGATATTCGTACCCGTGCGCGTGCCTTTGGGAACGATCGGCGGGGCGATCTTGCCCGGATCGGGAGCGTTGCCAAGGTAGCGCGGACCAACCACCATCGGGAAGTTGAATTCGAACTGGCCCTCCTCATACTTGAGGACTTGGACGTAGGAGACGACGATCTTGATCTTCTCCCCCGGCATGATGTTGGCCACCGACTGCGTGAAAATATTCGGACGCTCTTGATCGAGCAGCGAGGCGGTTTGCCCTGCGTTCTTGGCCGCCTCATAAACACGCCGGGCCTCTTCTCTCCTCTTGATCTCCGCTTCGATCACGCGCGTCCC
>JADZBW010000318.1 GCA_020851885.1 Fimbriimonadaceae bacterium
GCTTTCCATTACTCGAAGTTAGTTCGGGCTAGGCGTGATCGTAAAGCCCTGTGAACTCAGCTCTTGTCCGATGTGCCGCAGCTTCTTCATGGCCCGCAGTTCGATCTGCCGAACCCGCTCGCGGGTGACATTGAGCTCGGTACCGACTTCTTCCAAGGTGCGAGACCGGCCGTCGTCCAACCCAAAGCGCAATCGCACGACATCTCGCTCGCGCGAAGTCAGACGTCCAAGAATGCCGTCGATCTCTTCACGCCGGATCAGCGTCCAAGTGACATCCCCCGGAGTCGGCATGTTGGTGCTTTGAACGAAATCACCAATCGAAGAGTTGTCCTTCTCGCCAACGGGAGTCTCAAGCGAGATGGGTTCGACAGCAACTCGCATCATCTCGCGGACACGGTCGACCGACAGACCCACTTCGCGGCTGATTTCTTCCTCGGTCGCCTCCCGCTGAAGCTCTTGCTGAAGCCTTGAGGCGGTCTTGACGACCTTATTGATCAATTCGGCAACGTAGACGGGGATTCTGATCGTGCGACCTTGGTTGATGATGGCGCGAGCAATCGCCCGGCGGATCCACCAAGTAGCATACGTGGAGAATCGGAAGCCTTTCGACCAGTCGAATTTTTCAACGGCGCGGATCAATCCCAGATTGCCTTCTTGAATCAGGTCGGCAAGGGGGATCCCTCGGGCGTTGTACTTCTTTGCGATGCTGACAACCAATCGAAGGTTTGATTCGATCAGATGTCGCTTCGCCTCGATGCCCTCGGATTCAATTCGACGAATGATCATCGGGGTCAATTCGGTCGGTCGGCCCATGTGAGCGAGTTCGCTTCTCTGGAGAAGTCTCAATAGCTCAGCCGTCTTGCCCTTGTCGGCAAGTTCCTTGGCCATCACGCGCACGGCGAGGTGAACTTCTTGCTCCGGAGTCAGGAGTGAGGCGCGACGAGTCTGCCGCATCCACATTTCGAGCTCTTCCGAGTCGTCATGAACACGCGTTTCCTCTTCGCCCTCTTCGACTTCTTCTTCGCCGTCCGTGAGAGCCAACAGATCGTCTTCGGCTGGTTCGGCGTTGGGATCGTCAAGAAGGGGGTTGGCGCTGGCTTCCGCGAAAGAATGACGACCGGGCGTTCGCACGGTAATCGCGCGCCCTCTTCGCGGCGGAGTTGCTAACCCGTTTTCTACTGCCATGCTAATGTTGTTATAACCTCCGAGTCCCCAAAGGACTCACTCATCGTTGGCCTTGGCTTCTGGCGCCGTTCGCCATTGAGGCTCCAGATTCAAAAACCGCTATTCAAAAATAAGGCTCGCAGGTTCTAAACCCGAGGGTTATTCGCGAACCACAGTAACACAATGACCAACCGATGTCAAGGACGAGAGATTCCCCAAAAATCGGGAATCTGCCGCCAATCTGAAGGCAGCATCTTTTGTGCCAACTGGTTTTGTAAGACGAACCCGCAGGGGCATTCCGTTGCAAATCCGTCCTACTTCTATTTCATTGTACGAAGCTTTTCGACGGCTTTACGCAATTCATTTGCTAAATTTGCCGCACTCGCCTCTGTATTGTACTTTCCAAAGCTGATACGAATGGTCCCTCGAAGCCATTCGATGGGCAGTCCCAGAGCCGTCAAAACGTGGCTCGGTTCGGTCGACCGCGAACTACACGCGGCCCCACTGCTAATCGAATAACCCGCTCGATCCAACTCGACAGCAAGCGTTTCTCCCTCCACGCCGAGGAAGCTTAAGCTCACGATATAGGGTGACGAGTTCTGTGGACTGTTAAGTTTGTGGTCGCTAATTTTCGTTAACTCGGCTAGGACCAAAGCCCTGAGGTTTTCGGCAAATCGTTTATTCTTGTCGGCTTCTTGGGAGGCGATGGCCGCGGCGACGCCCATGCCGACGATGCCGGGGACGTTGAGGGTCCCCGCTCTTCGGCCGTCTTCTTGCTCGCCCCCATGCATCCAAGTTGCCGGAACGCACATCTTCGAGTAAAGAGCCCCAACCCCTTTCGGTCCGTAGAACTTATGAGCGCTCAAGGAGGCGAAGTAGCTCCTTTCCATTCGAGGCAAATCGACCTTGCCAACAGATTGAGTCAGATCGCGCAGCAGCGAGAATGCCATTCCCCCGTCAGAGTCGTCAACCTTCAGCTCGGGAGGAAGGTCGATGATCGCTCCCGTTTCATTGTTGACGTGCATAACCGCTGCGCAGGATGCCTTCGCTCTTGGACCTTGCAGCATGTATCCCTGGTTCTCAAGAACTTCGCCTTTGAAGTTGGCATTGGTCACCCACACGGAGCTGTGCTCAAAAGGAGATACAACCAGGGGAGTCCCAAGCGCCAGCACCCAGTTGTTGGCCTCTGTGGCCCCTGAAGTGAAGGTAATCCACCCGGAGTCTTCCTCTCCCAATAACTCCGCCACTCGTTCCCGGGCCAATTCCACCGCCGCTCTAGCCCGTTGGCCTGGCTCATGAATCGAATTCGCATTTCCAAAGGCTTCGGAGAAGTAGGGAAGCATCTCTTCGACAACGCGAGGGTCGACGGGGGTTGTGGCGGCGTTGTCGAAGTAGCGCTCGATCATTTGATTTCCCTGTAAACGACGATCGATACCTTGACCCGTGATTCCATCTGATCCAGTTCGGCTTTGATCGCATCGAGGCTCTTATCAGGAGAAAAGGAGCCCGATCCGGCACCGATCAAGGGCAGTGCCAGACTCGCAATCCCTTCACGTTCAGCGAGTCGAATCGCGTTTCCAACAGACAGACGGATGGAGCGCTCGCTGGCTTGCCAGAAGTCGTTGATGCCCGCGACATGGATGATCTTGCGGAAGGGAAGTCTTCCGGCTGTAGTCAAGACGGCGGCGCCGAGGGCAAGCCTTCCGTAGGCTTGAAGCTCTTGGAAGGGTTCGGTTCCGGCTCTTCTTTTGATCGCTCCCGAAACGCCTTGCGGAAGAAGGAGTCGCCATGGAATCGTGTTGCGATTCCATGGATTCACAATCGCCTCTACCGACTGAGACAAGAGATCGCCTTCTACGACCTCATATTGCAAGACTACACTCCGGCCGGAACTTTGGCGAGGGCTTCCTTCAGTAGCCGAGGCACGTCGCTCGTCCGATCAGCGACTGACGCGCCTGCAGCAAGCAAGGCATCGACTTTGGACTGAGCCGTACCCATATTTCCTGAAACGATCGCACCGGCATGTCCCATCCGCTTGCCGGGAGGCGCGGTTCGGCCGGAGATAAAGCCAACCACGGGTTTGGTCATCTTTTTAATGAACTCGCATGCCATCTCTTCATCGGAGCCACCGATTTCGCCAACCATGACGACGGCCGTCGTCTCGGGGTCGTTCTCGAACATCTCGAGGACTTCGATGAACCGGGTGCCAGGTACGGGATCACCGCCAATACCAACGCACGTTGTTTGGCCGAGCCCGTTCCGCGTGAGTTCCCAAACAATCTCGTAGGTGAGGGTGCCACTGCGGCTAACCATGCCAATGGGACCCGGTGTAAAGATGTGACCGGGCATAATGCCCATCTTGCATTGCCCGGGGGTGATGATTCCCGCACAGTTTCCACCCAGGAGCCGGGACTTGCCATCGCTCTTGACGCGATTGACGATCCGGACCGAGTCGAGGATCGGCAGACCCTCGGTAATCAGGGTGATGAACGGAATACCTGCATTCTCGCATTCGAGTACGGAGTCGGCGGCAAACGGAGCGGGCACGAAGATGAGCGCCGCATTGGCTCCGGTTGCCTTGACCGCCTCCGCCACGGTATCGAAAACGGGGACTCCAAGGTGGGTCGTTCCACCCTTCCCTGGGGTTACTCCGCCAACCACTTGAGTGCCGTACTCGATCATCTGCTGGGCGTGAAATCCACCCTCGCGGCCAGTCATACCGCAAACCAAGACCTTGGTGTCCTTATCAACGAGAATCGCCATTGGCGTCAAGTGTACCGGCTCGCACCCGTTGCGTGAATGCCAATAATCCGGCAACTTTGAGGGAACCAAATCGTCGGTTCCGTGGTAGGATACTGATGTGGCTGCAGAGCCAACCGTCTAATTTCTCGAGCAATCGAGGGAGCGGGGGACCCGTTAACTTGGGGTGAATGAGGCTCTATTGAGTCTCTAGGGTAACTCTTGGCCCGAACCCGACAGCTAACCCCGTAGGCGTAGCGAGAGTCGGGGAAGTCGTTTGTGGAGCAATCCACAGAAATTATTCGGGTGAACAATGTTGTTCGTATACCCAACGTCAAGCTGACTTCAGCCTTGCGGCCATAAGTGGCGCCATTGTGCTGGCCCGTGGTCTGGCTGCAACGATGCAGCGAATCGCCACGGTACTCCGCAAGCGCGTTGCTTGTCAGTAGCACCTCCTGTTGAGCCGGGGCCTTCTCGAATGAGGAGGCCCCAATTTCGTTTGGTGGCCGGTGTTGGGCGTTAGTACAGACCGTAAACCGTGAACCGTAAATCGCAAACCAAACATCGATCACCGTGAATCGTAAAGCGATCACCGGTCACCGAATACCTAAGACCTGCCACCAGTCCCCCAGGTATAACCGAACCCAATGAGCAAGAATGCGCCCGGAGTCCGATATGCCGAGTTGGATCGGGAGACCACTGAGACCCACATTCAGGTCGTGCTCGACCTCGATGGTGGAACTCGCCGCGACATTCTTACGGGCATTGGTTTCTTCGACCACATGCTAGAGCTCTTTGCTTTCCATGGTCAGGTCGATGTAGGAATCGGTGCGGAAGGCGATCTAGAAGTCGATGACCACCACACGGTCGAAGATACGGGCATCGTCTTAGGAAAGGCAATTCGTGAAGCGCTTGCCGCAGGGGAAGGTATCGTCCGCTACGGATCTGCGACAGTTCCGATGGATGAAGCTCTCGTCCTCGTCGCCCTCGATATCAGCGGTCGCGGCCAACTCCATTGGGACGTCGAGTTCAAACGGGAGCGCCTTGGAGATCTGGCGACTGAGAATATTCGTGAGTTCTTCAGAGCCCTATGCGCCCACTCGGGGATAACCCTGCATATTCGCAAGATCACCGGTCAGAACGATCACCATGTGTGCGAGGCCATCTTCAAGGGCTTCGGACGTGCATTGTTCGAGGCCACACGAGTCACCGAACGCCGCGGGACCGTTTCGACGAAAGGGAAGATGGATTGATCGTCGTCCTCGACTACGGCATCAACAACATCCGTTCCGTCGAAAAGGCCATCCAATTTCTGGGCTTTGATTGCCGTGTACAGGATCACTTGGGTGGCGCTTCCAAAGTGATCCTTCCTGGCGTTGGGGCTTTCAACAAGGCCATGGAGAGACTCGAGCCCATGCGGAAAGTGATTTGCCAGTTCGCGAATTCGGGGAATCCACTGCTCGGCATTTGCCTGGGACAGCAGCTGCTTTTCGACCGCAGCGAGGAATTCGGCAGCACCCAAGGGTTGGGGCTGATTCCAGGTCAGGTTCGGTATCTCCCACCTGCAGTCGGTTTGAAGATCCCCCATATGGGTTGGAGCGAAGTCGCATTCAGGCCGCAATCGCTTTTAGGCAAGCATGTCGCGGCTGGAGATCGCGTGTACTTCGTTCACTCGCTCTATACGGAATGCGCTGAGCTGGCCGACGTAGCAGCAACGACGGTTTACGGAATCGAGTTCGCTTCGGCCGTCCAACGCGGAAACATCTGGGGAACGCAATTCCACCCTGAGAAAAGTGGCAAGGTCGGTTTGCAGATCCTAAGGAACTTCCTTGAATGCTGATCCTGCCCGCCATCGACCTTGTTGATGGAACGTGCGTCCGACTCCATCAAGGCAACTTCGACGAGGCGACGTCATACGCTTTGGATCCTTTGGAAGTCGCCAAATCTTTCGCCGACGATGGTGCGGAGTGGATTCATATCGTCGACCTCGATGGTGCAAAGTCAGGTTCGCCCCGGAATCTGAGGGCCATCGCCGAAATCTGTCTTCATTGCCCTGCAAAAATCGAACTCGGCGGTGGAATCAGGAGTCTGGAGATTGCCCAAAACGCCCTGGACCAGGGGGTCTCAAGGGTGATTCTGGGTTCACGCCTCGCAGGAAATCTCGATGTCTGCCATGAGATATTCGCGGCACTGGGCGAACGTGTCGTCGCTGGGCTGGACATGCGGAACGGTAAGGTCGCGGTCTCTGGTTGGACTGAAGCGACCACCATCGATGGTTTGGAACTTGCCTTGAAACTTCAGGATATGGGCGCCCGGCGGTTCATTCTGACCGATATCGCGACCGACGGCACGTTGGCGGGTCCCAATCTGGACATGCTGAACAAGTTCGTGCGAGAGCTGGATCGCCCGGTGATTGCCAGCGGTGGAATTTCCAGCCTGGAGGACCTCATGACGGTGAGCAAGATCCAACCACCTATCGAAGGCACGATTGTCGGCAAAGCCCTTTACGAACGCCGCTTCACCGTCGCCCAGGCGATTTCATCAGTTCGGTAGGCCAATGGGCCATCTCATTGCGACACTCGTCTTATAATGCGGTTGAACCATGCCCATCGCTGCCATCGAAAATATCTTCCCTTTTCTGATCCCGATGATCATTTTCATGATCCCTATCGTGGCGATTCTGACGCACCATCAGCGGAAGATGGCTGAACTGGTGCATGGAACAGGCGGGGAAGGCGTAGGTCGCGCCGAAGTTGAAAGTCTGCGGCAGGAGATTCGCGAACTCAAGCAGCTTGTGCATCAACAAACGATTGCTTTGGACGGTATTCAAAGAGGTCAGCTGCCACCTGTTCCGGTCGCTCAAGTTGGCGCC
>JADZBW010000319.1 GCA_020851885.1 Fimbriimonadaceae bacterium
CGATTGGGTTACCAACGTCCGAGACACCCACTACATCATCGGAACGGCGGCGGGTCCCCATCCATATCCGTACATGGTCAGGGAGTTTCAGAAGGTTATCGGGGAGGAGGCTCGCGCGCAGTACTTGGATCGCTATGGGCGTTTGCCGGAGGCCGCGGTGGCTTGCGTCGGGGGTGGTTCCAATGCGATCGGTTTCTTCGCGGGATTCATGGAGGACGTCGAAGTCCGCCTCATCGGGGTGGAGGCAGGCGGTCTTGGAATCGAGTCCGGCCAACACGCGGCCCCGCTCACGGCAGGATCTCCGGGCGTACTGCACGGTTCCTACAGCTATCTGATGCAGGACGAGAATGGCCAGATCCTGGGTACTCACTCGGTTTCGGCTGGTTTGGACTATCCCGGAGTGGGAGCCGAGCACTCCTTTCTCAAGGACACAGGGAGAGCGGTCTACACATCGGTGACGGACGATGAAGCACTGGCATCCTTCCGACAGTTGGCCGAGATGGAGGGGTTGATTCCAGCATTTGAGTCCGCGCACGCGTTCGCCGCGCTGCGGGACCGAAACCTCTTCCCTTCGGGAACGAGGGTCATCGTGAACATGAGCGGGCGAGGCGACAAGGACATGGAGTCGGCAGCGCGGATTTTGAAGCTGTAGGCCTTAACTGGGGATCGGCTCGTAGACTTCCGGGAGCGACCGGAACTCCGAAGGGACCAGACCCAGGTATTCACGGATCGATTCCCTTAGCGCTTGCGTGGTTCCGAAACCGGCGAGGTTTGCGACCAAATCGACCGGACTATCGTTCGAAACCAGCATCTCCACGGCCAACTCGGTCCGGCAGCGATCGACGTACTCGTGAAAACCATAGCCAACCAGCTGCTTGAAGACACGCGAGAAGTGGAAGGGCGAATATCTAGCCATATCCGAGGCCTCCTTGAGAGACCAAGTGCCGGACGGATTCCTGCGAACCGCCTCGGCCAACTTGAGCAGCGGCTCGGGGAGATCGAATGGAATGGGCGAGAGCTGCATTTCATCGCCACCAACCATGATCCGCGCGACGCATTCCCAGATAACGGAAAGGAGCAGGGGCTCCATCAGCTCACTGGGGCTCGATTTGGCTTCATCGAACCGGCTCATCGATGCGACAAAGTTGGGGTTGATCGGTTTGCAGCCAACGTTCCTAATCTGGCCCTTCGAACTCCGATTCTGCCCATAGCTGGAGGTCCAATGGTCGAGAATAGGCATCGAAGTCGAGGACCAAGACAACAGGTTCAGGCAATGCTCACCTCGGGCGACGAGCGCGCTGAGACGAACGGGACCCTTGATATAGAAGATGCTTTGGGGCGGCACGATGACGATCCGACTCGCTTGCGCCGATCTGGCGATGATCGCGCCCTCGGCGTTAATTCCAAGTACATTGACTCCGGGGGCAACTGAAAGGACTCCGGAGGCGGATCTGGCCACCGCCGCAGTCAATGCTTCCAACTTTAGGTAAGTGAGGCCCGGAAAATCCTTGCGATCAATGTTGCATTGACCGCAATCGAAGCCAATTTCCAGTGCGGATTCATTAGGCCCTATTCGCAAGGCGCATCCCTCTCCGTGCGGAACGAGTGTACATCAGGCTCGACTTGTCGAGGATAGGTTTTCGAGGTCCTGAAGTCCGCGAGCGATATTCAGGTATTTAGAGGATGTGGCCATAGGTTTTAACGTCGCAATCGTTGGTGCAACTGGAGCGGTCGGCAATGAGTTCTTGAGGTTATTCGAGGAGCGCAACTTCCCGATCGCCAGCCTTCGACTTTTGGCAAGCGCGCGCTCGGTTGGACAGACGGCAACTTACAAAGGCGAGACGCTGACGATCCAGGAAGCGAAGCCGGACTCTTTCGAAGGCATCGATTTTGCATTCTTTAGCGCAGGAGCCAGCCGATCGAGAAATCTGGTTCCCGCCGCGGTCGAGGCGGGGGCGATCGTGATCGACAACTCCTCGGCGTTTCGTATGGATCCGCGGGTGCCGTTGGTGGTGCCAGAAGTCAATGGGAACTTGGTCGACGGGATCTCTCGAGTTTATGCGGTCCCCAACTGCACGGCGATTATCTTGTTGGTCGCCGTCAATCCACTGCGAGAATTGGGGGAGATCGAGCGATTGGTGGTGAGCACCTATCAGAGCGCCAGCGGCGGCGGCGCGAAGGTGATGAACGAGTTGATCGAGGAGACCGCCCATGAAATCGGCGCATTGCGCGGATTGCCGGCCGAGGGCGCGAAGAGCGAAAAGGTCTTGCCCCATCCCTATGCCTTCAATCTATTCAGCCATAACACGCCGGTAAACGAGTTTGGATACAACGAGGAGGAGTGGAAGGTGATCGAAGAGTCTCGAAAGATCCTCGACCTTCCCGAATTGCGCATCAATGTCACCTGCGTCCGGGTCCCCGTTTTGCGCGCCCATAGCGAATCAGTGACGATCGAGTTCGCGGGAGAGGCCCCCAGTGAAGAGCAGGTGCGCGAAGCGCTGTCCCGTGCGCCGGGGGTTCGTATTGTGGATGATCGGGAATCCAACACTTTCCCAATGCCGATCTTGGCCAGTGGCCAGGGCGATGTGCTGGTGGGAAGGATTCGCAAGGATCTCTCGCATCCATCGGCGATTTCGATGTTTATCGCGGGGGATCAATTGTTGAAGGGCGCCGCCCTGAACGCGGTTCAAATTGCCGAGATGGTGATCAACGTCGGTCAGCCGTATCGGGATGAGCAGTTTGTTTGAGTCCAGCGGAAGACTGGTATTAGCGGCAGCGAGCGTCGCTTAGGCGCTGAACCACCTCGAAGCTGTATTGAAAAACGGCTTCCGTCAGCGGATTCCAAAGGTGGTAGATCGCTGGCAGTTCGTCGATTTTGAGAAGTTTCATGCCGCGCGATTCCTCGGTCATCGAAATTTCCCCGACACTCGCTACTTTGGCGGCATAGCAGTCGGCCCATCGAACTTCGCGGCGCTCGCTAATGTTATAGCAGCCTATGTACTGGACCCTCGCGAGTTCGATTCCTCCCTCTTCCATGGCTTCCCGATGGGCCGCTTGCAGGGATTCCTCGTGGGGTTCGACGCGGCCGCTCGGGATGCACCAGCCTCGGTCTTCGATATCGCAGACGACGACGCGATCGTCCATCCAGGCGAAAACGAGGACCGCAAAGGTGCGTAGAGGTGCCTTGAAAGGTGCGGGAAAGAACTGCAGCCTTTGACGACCAAAGGTGCCGGATGGGAACCTCCTCATTGGCGTATGACGACCTTTCCGATAATATCTTCGACTTTAACGGGGCCGAATCGTCGGCTATCCTCGGAGACTTCGCGATTGTCGCCCAGGACATAGACATGTCCTGCGGGGACTTTGAACTCGCCTTTTGTGAAGTCGAAACCGTCGGGAACGTTGTACCAATCGACGACTTCGCCTTCCATTCGATAGACCCGCTTGATAATGTAGCCAGTTGGACCGTCGTCCTTGATGACGACGATGTCCTTCTGCTTGATCGGTCCTACCAGC
>JADZBW010000320.1 GCA_020851885.1 Fimbriimonadaceae bacterium
AAAATCCTTAATCCCCGCGGTTGGATCGCCGTCGGTGAGGACGACCAGTCGAGTGGCCCGGCCGGGGTCGGCAATCGTGAGAACTTGCTGCATTCCCAGGAGGAGGCCATCGTAGAGATTGGTGGTGTTGCCCGCCATCAATCGCTGAATTCCGTCCTTGATACGCTGCTTATCGGTGACGCGCTGAGGCGGCATGAGGACATCGACGGTCTCCTGAACGTGACGATACTCAAGATGTCGTTGGGTCCCAGCAAGTCGACCACGTAGGAGCATGCCTGCTTGACGTAGTCGAGAGGCGGACCTTCCATGGAGCCCGACCGATCGATCACAAGACAGAGGTTCAGGGGCGTCCTGGCACCCAAGCCGCCGCCGGGCGCTCCGCCCGCGATAAAGTCGACCAAATACTGCTCGCGAGCCGGCCCATTGGCCATCGCCGCATCGCGCCCGGCAATAACCTCGGCAATGAGGGCTTTGCCTCCCGGCATGGCCGCCATTGCCGTCGTTTTGAGCGGATCGAAGGCGCTCATCGCCTGCGTTCGCATTGGATCAACAGCCGTTGGGCTGCCGGAGAGCATCGTTCTGTTCGGGTCGATCTGCTGGGTTCGGTTATCCATTGGGCCTGTGGTTGGTGAGATAAGTCCAAGCGGACCTATTGGACATATTGGTCTAATCCGCAATTCTTTCAGTCTACGCGAAACGTCGTTGCCCCAATTTTTACGAGGTCTCCACTTCGCACGATTTGAGATTGGACGCGTTGACCGTTCACGAACGTTCCGTTGGTGCTGTTAAGATCGGTAAGCGTCAGGCCCATGAGGTCTGGCGTAAGCGTCGCATGGCGTCTTGAAACCTGGCTATCGAAGCTCAAGGGAATCGCCGGCTGCTCCCGACCCACATCCAAGGTAGACGTGACGGGGAAACGCTGCCCCATGAGGGGTCCGTCCATTGCGGTCAAAGTGACTCCTCCACCAACCGGAGCCTGCGGGGCCATCGGGGTGACCTGCATCGTAGGCTGCATGGGCACCTGTTGAGCGGATTGCCCGTATCCCGCCACCGGCGCAGGTGGATAGCCTTGCTGGAGATTTGGTTGTCCGGTTGAGGAAGCACCATAACCGGGCGGCCCGCCGATCGGATACGCCTGCCCGGGATAAGCCTCTGGACCTCTTACCGGAGCTGGCTGACTCTTCAGAAGAAAGGTCAAGTTGAAAGAGCCAACGGTAATGGTCGATCCGTGCGCGAGGGGGGCTTGCTGAATGCGCTGACCGTTCAGCAACGTCCCCGTTGGAGAACCACCGTCGGCGAGGAGAAATTGACCGGGGCCCTGCCGCACGATACAGGCGTGCATGGGGGCGACGTTGGGGTCTCCAAAGAGGGGAATGTTGGCTCGCTCACTACGGCCAATGAAATTCTGGCTGGCATCGAGCACCCACTCCTTGCCTTCATTGCGACCCAGGCTCAATCGAACCCACGCCGAGCGGGCAAATCGCTCAACGAGACCGATGAAGAGGGCGATCGCCGCCGCCATCAGAATCGCATAAATGGCTCGCGAGGGTCCGCCGATTTCGCCCGACATCCCGGCCTGGACACCCTTTAATGCCAAGAGGAACTGTCCAAGGGTGGTGCCAATGATGTCGAATAACGCTCCGCCAACCGCGCCACCGATCGAGCCGCCAATCAGCCCTTGTACGGCTCTCCGCCCATTCAAGGTGCTGGCGCCGATCGCCAAACCAAGGAAGGCGCCAATCGGAGTGAGGGCAAGAATACGCCAAAGCACCGTCTGGATCGGCATGTGGGAAAGCGTTGCCAGGGTACCGCCAAGGGCGTAGCCCAAAGAGGATCCAATCGCCCCGAACAGCAATCCGAGCAAGGCTCCGCGCGTCGCATGGACCTTGCCACCTTGGAGAATGCCATTCACACCGCCAATTGCGAGTCCTACGATCGCCCCGAGCCCAATCGTGAACATCCGCTCCCAATTGCCCCACGACGCTTCCGTGATTGCCGAAAACGTCTTGGGCGCCATTGGTTCGAAGATTGCCCAACACACAAGACCCGCGACCGCCCCGACGAAGACCTTGAGAAAGATACTGCCCATGGTTTATGCCTCGAATCGAAACCGAGCCTGGCCAAATTGAACTTGGTCACCGGGACGCAATACTGTGTCCGCCGCAATCTTGACGCCGTTCAAGTATGTTCCGTTCGAACTGCCCTCATCTCGAACCGTCAGGGACGATCCCTGTCGTGACAGAACGGCATGCCTGCGAGAGACCGTCGATTCGGCCACCAATGCCAAGCCGCACGTCGCTTCCCGCCCGACGACGGTTTCGCCTTCCGGAATCGGAAAGACGTCGCCGTTTTCCATCACCAGACTCGGTTGGGAGATGGCAGCGCTGGGAATTACCGGAGCAACGCCCGCAACCGGGACATTTGGATCCGCATCGTCGAGGATGATCTTTTGGGGCGGAGCAGGGGGAATCGGAACGGGAGCGGGACCCGGATCTTGTTGGGCGGGGTCCTGCGGATCAGGGATTTGCACTCCGACTTTCTTGAGTTGTTCGGCGACCTTCTCCTGATTGTCCTTCATGTACCTGAGGCCGAAATAGATCCCAGCTCCGGCAATTCCGAGGCCCAGAACATAGATAAGGACGTTGCCAATGACGCTACCGCCTTTGGAATTATCATTCTCGGCCCCTGCCTTCATTGAAGTTCCAGAGGTCTTGCCCGAACCAGGATTAGCGCCTTCCATGCCCGCCTCTACCGTCTGGACGTCTTCCGTGAGGGACACCTCGTAAACTTGGTCGGGCTGACTCCGCTTGGGGTTCAGCACTACGCTCTGTTTGACCGGTTCGGCATCTGCCCCTTTGACGTTGTAGCGCACCGTGATGTCGAGAGCCCCTGGCTTTATGCCGTAGAATTCCGCCTCGCCCTTCTTGGAGGGGTCGATCTGACTTTCGCGTTCGCCACCCGCATCTTTAAGGGTCACGAATGCCACGGCAACCGGGGCGCCCTCATGTACCACCCGAACGACAACCCGGCCCGCCACTGAATAATCCGAGGGCTGCAGCTTCCATACGGGACCAAGTCCTCCAATCGACTTTGAAGCCAGATTCCCGGTCTTCCGATCCCACACGAAAATGCGATCTTGTTTGCCTCCCGCAACCGGTAGGTCGAGCGTCGCTTCCGCCGCTTTCATCGTGGCGACCGGCTTAAAGAGCTTGTCGGCAATCCAGACGTCTCGATCTCCCGCAGAGCCAAAGTCCAGAGTCACCTTGCCCTGGGCACTCGCCAGAACCGGGATCGTCGTTAAGAGGAGCAGCCAGTGTCTTGTTCGCAACTTGCCTGGATTTTAGCGCGTGCCTGTGGTAAACGGCTAGCAACGTCGGTCGCTGAGTATCCAACAGGACCGATTTCTTCGGAGCAGAGGTCGCCGGCAAGGCCGTGCCAGTACATCCCGGCACAAGCGGCGAAGTAGGCGGGAAGGCTCTGGCCGAGCAATGTCGCGATGACTCCGGAAAGCACATCGCCCATCCCG
>JADZBW010000321.1 GCA_020851885.1 Fimbriimonadaceae bacterium
ATCATCGCCGCGAAACGCCCTGCGTAAAGCGCCGTGTGGGCTGCGACTCGTAGGGCAGACTTCGCCGTGGATGTGGGAGTCCAGGCCAGCATATCGTCCGGAACATGGGCGAAGTTCCGCAGAAAGAGCTCCATGTTGCTGACCGCCCTCTGCTTCGAAGATTCAATCAAATCCATACCCATTATTGTCGCATGCCGTCCCTCGGCCCTGCGGGTTTGGATGGTCGCTCCGATCGGACAAGTCACCAATGGTATGCTCGCCTCGTCTTACTTGGAGGGTGACCACCATGATCCTAGCCGCTTGCCTTCTTGCCGTCGGATGGATGGGACCGCAGATCCCGATGCCGCAGGATCAGATTCCCCAGGAGCCGTTCACCTACTTGCTCTATCCCAGCGACGTGGTGGGCTTCATGGACTCTCCGCACGCTTTCCAACTCACGTATGACGGCGCGTTGAACAATGGATTCGGCGAGTTTCAACTCCTTGCGGGGAAGAACCCGAAACTGATCGACGTGCGCGCGAAGCAGTTGTATCCAGGATCCATCCCATGCCCATGGTTCAGTTTCGAATGTGACGGCATCAAGTTCCGGGTCTTGCTTTATGCGGCTCCAAAGGGTTTGGACCCTCGCGAGAACCTGGTCGCCTATGTGAACATACGCGCCGAAAATCCTGGCCCCTCGATAAGGGAGACCAAGCTCGTCGCCCAATTCGCTCCTCGAGGTCCCCGTTGGAGGGCGGAGATGCCTTGCCGGGAATGGTATCGCGAACGGTTCATGGACCTAGCTCGGTGGCAGTCAGGGTCCGCGGCCGGTGATCGGGGAGGACTGGTCAGTAAAGCCGATCACCTCGTCTTCACCTACTCGGGCCAACCCGTACCATCCCATCGTGACGGGCCCGGTGTCGAATACAGCCTGCGCCTCCAACCCAATGAAACCACGGACATCACGTTCAAGGTGCCGTCGGTTCCGGTCGACCTGAGGCGCGACGCGCAAGTAAACGCAGTCGTTCAGGCGGACCCCAAAGCGGTTTCTCGCCGCGTATCGGCCTTCTGGCACGGCATCTACGACCGGGCGACCCAGATCGAATTGCCAGAAGCGAAGGTCGAAGAGACAGTCAAGGCCAGTCTCGCCTACCTCCTCATCGCCCGCGACGTGTTGGAGGACGGCAAGTCCTTTATGCCCACCGTCAACAAATTCCAATACCATTCGTTCTTCTTTCGCGACGCCGCCTTCACAACCCACACGTTCGACCTCATGAACCTTCCTGATGTCGCCCGAAGCACCGTCCAGTATTACTTCGAGACCAATCCCGACGGCTCCGCTCGCGACCTCAAGCGAAGCGGCGAAGACGATTGGGGGCAGTCGCTGTGGGCGGTCGGAGCCCATTTCAGGGCGACGAACGACCTCGCCTTCGCCAAATTCGCCTACCCGGTGCTCGCGCCCCACTTGAAGTACTTTCACGACAAGATCGCGAGCGATCCATATCATTTGTGGCCAGTTCTCGGTCCTTACGATGCGGAGCTCCTGACCGGCCACTACACAAGCCACAGCTTCTGGGTCCTTCTTGGATTGCGTGAAGCGATCAATCTTGCCAAGGCGACCGGGCACCCTCAGGACGCCATCGCATGGCAAGAGTTGCATGATGCTTATCGCCACCGATTCATGACTCAGCTCGCGAGGGTAACCGCCAAGAGCGGAGGCTATATTCCGCCCGGGATCGATCGACCTCAGGACGGTCGAGATTGGGAGAACGCGACGGCTGGCGTTTACCCGTTCGGGGTCATCGACAAGTCCGACCCGAGGGTCGCCACAACGCTCAGGATGGTTCGCGAGTACAAGTGGCGCGAAGGCATCTCGACATGGGGAACAAACGCTTGGGTGATCAAGACGCGCGGACAAGCCGGAATCGAGGAAGACCCGGGCACTCTCCACCACTACGAGACCTACAATGTCACCCAAACCGCGCTCGCTTGCGGAAGGCAGGTGGACGTATTGGAGGATCTATACAGCGCTTTGGCGCACACCTCCGCGACTCATGCCGGATTCGAGATGGGCACGCGACCTTGGGGCGAGCGAGACGTATCCGGCAACTACTCACCCCACGGTTGGTTCGCGGCGAGGACGATCGAGTTGGTGCGGAACATGCTCGTGCGCGAAGAAGCCGACAACCTCCACTTGACATCTTGCCTTTCCCCACAATGGATTGGCCCCGGCCAAACCATCCGCCTGAAAAATGCGCCCACGAACTTTGGGCTTGTCTCCTTTGTGATGCGATCTCGAAAAGACGGGGCCGACATCGAGTTGTCTGCGAAATGGCGCACGGCGCCCAAAACGGTGGTCGTACACATGCCGTTCTTCGTCAAATTGGATTCCGCGACGGTCGACGGCCGGCGAATCCCGGCAAAGGGCGACACGCTCTCCATCCCCCCTCGTGCCTCCCGCATCCTGCTCAACTGGCACTGGACCGAAAAGCCCGATCTGAGCTACGACCGCGCCGTGGAGCTTTGGAAGGCCAAGGACAAAGATCGAAGCCTCGACCGCAACTTCCTTTTCGCGCACCCGGTTGCCCCTAAGGTGGACACTGCTCAAAGGGCGTTTGCAACGGAAGCCCAGATCGGGCTCTTTAATTCGAGTCGCGTCGGCGAACTTCGGTATACGACCGATGGGTCGGATCCGAGTCGAATTTCGAGGAAATACACAGGACCGATCAAGGTCGGCAAGTCAACGTTGCTCAAGGCGATTTGCACCTGGCCAGATGGCCGAGTCAGCGAACCGCTCTGGGCCCAGTTCGAAGTTGGATTTGCGAATATCCCTTTCAGCAGGGCGGCCACAAAACCAGGCGTCCTTTGCGAGTTCTATCCCGGCAAGTTTGATCATGTTCCGGATTTTGGCCAGCTCACACCCACGCGGCAGACGATCCTTGCCGCGTTCGGTCTGGGAGAGCCCGAGCCGAAGGAGGAACTCTACGCCCTGCGCCTTACCGGCGTGATCGAAATCCCCAAGGACGGCTCCTATCGGTTTTGGACCGGTTCGGACGACGGTAGCCGACTGTGGATCGGCAAGCGATTGGTCGTGGATAGCGACGGCCTTCACGCCTATTCCGAAGTCTCCGGCGAAGTTGCGCTCAGGAAGGGCTCCTATCCCATAACCGTCGGATACTTTGAGGCGGGCAGCGGGCACTTTCTTCGAGTGTTCTGGTCAGGGCCTGGGTTCGAAAAACAGGAGATCCCCGCCGCCAGATTGGGGCAATGAAGTTGGGGGATGACCGAGAGAGCCCAGCAAAGACGGATGGCAATATCTACCGATATTGGTGGCTAGCATTGCTTGGGCTAGGACTATGTTTGTGCTTGTTGTGGTATTGCGGCAGGATTGACCCAAACGCAACCTTGGCGGCAATCCCGGTGGGCAGCAAGCTATCCGAGCTCGAACGGTACCTGCCGAAGTTGTACGACAGCTCAAGCATAAGAGAATGGCGATCCGACCGTTCCTCGGGCGATGTGGCCCACCGAACGACCAGCTACGGCTCGTTCTGCGTCTATGAACTCGGCGAGTATGCGCTCTGGAAGGCGACGAAGTCAGAGCGCGATGCCTTTACCGGGGAGTTACTCTTCTATCACCACCGCGCCATCGTTCCCGACGACCTGGCCCCCTCCTATGTCTTCTCACTCATCTACGTGAAAGGAGTCCTGAAAGAGAAAGACTACGGGCATCTACCCGGCTAATTTCCAAATCGCCGCTTGAGTTCCGCGATCGTCGTGTTCCGAATATCCTCATGCACCTTCAGAACGGTGATGTCCGGGTTGCCATCCTTCTTGAGCCAGCCCAGGTTCTGCTCGTTGCCCGTCAAGAGGAAATCGCTGATCGCGACGGTGTAATCCCGCCCGTCCACGATCGACGCCCCTTTGTGCATAGGCTGATCGCCGACGTAAGTGATCCCAGCGGTTTGGAGGTAGCCGCCCTGGCCCTTATTCGCAATACCCTGAGCCAGAATCCGCTTCAGGAATGCCCCTTTGACGCTAATCGAGACGACCTTGCCGCCAAACGGGAGGATGCGGATGACGTCGTATTCCGTCAGTTCTCCCGGCTGGATCGTGTCGTCGATCCGAATCGAACCTCCGTTATAGATGGCGATCTCGCTCCCCGGCGCGGCCGCCAACATTCCGTCCGCGACAATCTTCGCCAATTCCGTGGGTTTATTGCGGACGCTTGCCTCGCTG
>JADZBW010000322.1 GCA_020851885.1 Fimbriimonadaceae bacterium
CAATGCAGACAAGAACGTGATCGTGATCTACTACGGCGCATACTTCTTCGTTCAGTCCAAGGACTATAAGAAGGCCGCCGCACTCGCCGATCGCGCGTTGACCGCATATCCTACAAGCGAACTGAAGGACAACAAGGAATTCAAGGCTGCGATCGATAAGATCAAGGCAGAAGCCGCTTCCAAGGCGAACTCAGGTTAGGCATCCTCAAAAAGATAAAGGGCGGCTCCATACGTAGGGAGCCGCCCTTTATTTGTGCTTGCGATGAAGCCTACTTAAAGCTTGCTGCAAACTCCGACCAGAGATCGTCGGCGTTCTTTCCGGTGAGTTGCTCGAAAAGGGGCATGGGATCCTCGCCCTTGCGCATTGAACGGTCTAGGGCAGGAACCAATCCCATGTTGTACTTCCGCGAAGTCCATGCCAGCCATGCCGCCGTCGTGCGGTAAGAATCTGTGTACTTCGATTTGACGGGGTCGACCTTTGGTCGTGGCGCCTCGGGTTCGTAACGCCACCACCTGATGTAGTCGGCAATGCCCTCGACGAGCCAACCCGGAGTCGACTTGCTGCCCGGATAGCTTTGAACGACGTGAGTCAATTCGTGGACGACCATCCCCAGGTCGTCCGGGTGCTGAGTGATCCACTTGCCACTAATCGTGATCGTGCCGCCATTTGCCCATGCCGGCGCCGAGATCTCCTTTTTGATCACAAGTTTGATCTCCTTTGGCGGGTGAAATCCCTCCGTGGCGAGGAGCGAGCAAACAGTGGGAAACCACGTCTCCACCAACCCTTTTGCCGCATCTCCCCAGGCCTTTGATTCAGGAAAGTCCGATACGTCGACCGTTACCCTTGGCGCCTTTTGGGCAATCTCCAGCGGGTAAACGAACTTCTTGAGATCCGTCGGGGCCTGAGTCGGGATGAGCGAAGCGGTGAGCAGGAGGGCGAACATGACAAGCCTAGGGTACCAACCTTAACATCGCTCTGGGAGGGGGAACATTCCAAGAAAATCTGATGTAACTTGATTGACATGGCTACTACAACAGATCAGATGGCGTTGGCGGTCGGAAGCACCTTTATTTGGCACGAAATCTACGTACCGGACGGAACCCGAGCCGTCGAGTTCTACACCTCCGTGTTGGGTTGGACAACCCAAGTGATCGACATGGGCCCGGGTGGTACCTACACGATGCTGGTGAACAACGGGACGCCGGTCTGCGGCGTTTCTCCAACCGGCGGAAAACCGGAATTGGCGAACGTACCACCTCATTGGTCGACCTACATTGCCGTCGATGACGTCGACGCCAGGTTGGCCAAATGCACTGAATTGGGCGGAAAGGTCATCGTTCCACCCATGGACATTCCAACCATCGGTCGAATGGCGCTGATTCAGGATCCTCAAGGTGCGACCTTCTGGCTGTTTAAGGGCATGGAACCCGTTTAGCTGGAATTGGCACGAGGGGTATTCACAGATTCCCATTGAATCAGGGCAAAGCAGCGGCTCAGCAAATGCCCATGCATCCATCTGAAACGAAGTGAATGGGAATCCACTTTGATTTCGTGGGCAAAACCGAATATAGTCGCTGCATGACACTTGTGCGTGCTTGTTCGAGCTTCGTTTTCATCGCGCTTGGCGCCGTCGTTGCTTCGGCGCAGTTTGAGTCTGGGGGCCCATCGGCTCCCAAGAACCCCGTCGGCTCGGTCGAGCGACTCTTGGAACCGATTCAGTTTCGCAATGCCGGAGTCGCGGCTTTTGGTGGCCGAATCCTGGATATCGAGGTTCCAAAGAACGCGGTCAATACGATTTACGTAGGGGCGGCCACTGGCGGACTCTTCAAGTCCATCAACAATGGCACGACATGGACTCCGATCTTCGAATCCTACGGGGCGGTCTCGATCGGCGATTTGGCAATTTCCCAAAGCAACCCGGACATTCTGTACTTGGGCACGGGCGAGAACACCAGCACGAGAAGCGCGCACTACGGCGATGGTATGTACAAGTCCGCCGATGCCGGCAAGACTTGGACCTACCTGGGATTGAAGGAGACCAAGCGTATTGGGCAGGTTGTGATCGATCCGAAGAATCCAGACGTTGTTTACGTCGCCAGCATGGGTTACCTCTACAAGGGCGGGGGCGAAAAGGGAGTCTATAAGACGACCGACGGCGGGAAAACCTGGAGTCAAGTGCTCAAAGGCGACAACGACACGACCGGCTTCATCGACATCGCGATGGATCCCAAGAATAGCAACGTGCTTTTCGCAGCGAGCCATGATCGGCTCCGTCGAGCCTGGAACGTTCGTGAGAATGGTCCAGGGGCCGGGATCTACAAATCGATCGACGCCGGGAAGACATGGAAGAAGCTCGACGGCGGTCTCCCGAAAGGGGACGATGTGGGCCGGATCGGCTTGGCCGTCTATGCCAAGGACGGCAAGTACGTTTACGCCTTCATCGATATGAAGGGCCAAGGAGGAGGTGGCCAAGTTTGGCGCTCTAAAGACGCTGGCAACACTTGGGCGAAGGTCAATGACACGAAACTGAGCGGCGGGACCTATTACTGCCGGATTTTCGTCGACCCCAACGATTCGGAAACGATGTACTGTCCCAACCTCAACATTATGCGCAGCAAAGATGGTGGCAAGACCTTCGCCAGTCTTGGAGCGAAGGCTCACGTCGACTGGCACTCGGTCTGGATCAATCCAACGGACTCGAACCACATTCGCGCGGGCTGCGATGGTGGCCTCTACTACAGCTATGACGGTTTGGAGACCACCTGGTACATCAACAACTTGCCAATTGCCCAATTCTATGCCGTGAGCGCCGACAACGATACGCCCTACAACGTGATGGGAGGAACGCAGGATAACGGCTCGTGGCGGGGACCCTCACAGTCCAGAAACAGGTCGGGCGTCTTCAACTGGCATTGGGAGAACATCATCGGTGGAGATGGGTTCTACAACATTGCCCATCCCAAGGATCCCAACATCATCTATGGATCGTCGCAGTTTGGGGCGGTGAATCGGGTCGATATGCGGAACCGGCAAGGGAAGTCGATTCGGCCCCGGGACACCAATCAACGGGCAAACTGGATGGCGCCATTCATCACCTCTCCCCACGATCCAGACACGATCTACTGGGCCGGAAACAAGCTCTACAAGAGCTTGGATCGTGGCGATACCTGGAAGGCGGTGAGTCCCGATCTGACGACCAATGATCCTGAGAAAATCAAGGGGAACGTGCCTCACTGTACGATCACGACGATCGACGAGTCACGCAAGCAGCAGGGCGTTCTGTGGGTAGGCACGGACGATGGCAACGTTTGGGTCACCCAGAACGATGGCAACACGTGGACTCAGGTGAACTCCGCAATGACGGGTGCACCCTCCAAATACTGGGTGAGCCGGGTCCACGCATCGCCCCATGCGGCAGGTACCGCCTTTGTAACCTTCACTGGGTTCCGAGAAGACGACTGGACGCCTTATCTGTTCAAGACCGTCGACTTCGGGAAATCATGGCAGCGCATCGAAGGCTTGCCCAACGAGCAGCTTTGCGTGATCAAACAGGATGCAGTTAATCCCGACCTGCTCTTCGTTGGAACGGAATCGGGCCTGCACGTTAGCCTCGACGGGGGCGCTAAATGGGAAAGACTCAACACCGGCGTGACATCGATTCCATGCCAGGACCTAGTCATCCAGGAGCGGGAGAGCGACCTCGTTGTCGGCACCCATGGACGTGGAATTTACATCGCCGATATTGCCCCGTATCGACAATTGACGAAAGAGATTCTGGACAAGGACGCGTACCTTTTCAAACCAACTCGGGCACTGAACTTCAACTTCATTTCGGACATGTTCGAGACGTTCTACGGCTTCCAGCGATTCGCCTCGCCCAATCCCACCTTCGGTGCGGGAATTTGGTATTACTTGAAGGCTGATGCCAAAGATGCGCCGAAGGTCGAGATCCTCGACGTCGAGGGCAAGGTCCTCGCGACTTTGACCGGAGCCAAGTATGCGGGCTTGAACAAGGTCACTTGGAACCTGCGTGGCGGCACTGGGCCGGTGTCGGGCAAATACTTGGTGCGCTTGACCAATGGAGCCGACATTCAGACCCAAGTGCTCACCGTCGAGACGCTCGGTGCGGTGGGCGGCCAAGATAGCCGAGCCAACCTTGGCCCGGATGACGATGGCGATGGCGGAGGTCGGTAGAGGGGGCCCGCCAGCGCGAGAGCCCAGTTTGGCCAAAATGCCGAACGGGGCTCTACCTTGTTTTGGACCTGGCCGATCTTTCGATCCTGGATAATGAATCATGGACGGGCGTGAAACCACTCGGTTCGCGATTTACGCAGGTCTAATGGCATTGACCGCCCTGGCGGGCTTCGTCGTATCCGTCGCGTTCAGTAGTGGGACGCCTATGTTGCCCTTGGCGGCCATTTTGGCGGTTGCAGTCTTGCTGATGCTGTTTAGCAGGAAGATCCTCCCATTCGGTGAGCATCGTCGGCGGCGATTTGAAGCGCCTGTCATCTTCGTCGTCTTTTTCGTCTTGTTCTCAGTGCTGCATCCGATGCAGCCTCCCATGGGAAAGGCTCAAGCCATGCGCTGTCTATCCAATGTCAAGCAGATCGCCGTTGGAACGGTCCTTTACGCAGCCGATTACGATGAGCGCCTACCGATAGCGGACGTCTGGCAAGACTCCATCGCCGAGTACTTCAAAAGCAAAGAGACCTTCAAATGTCCGGTCGCTGCGAGTCCGGAGAGTTACGCCTTCAATTCTGCCGCTTCCGGACGAGATTCGACGAAGGTCGATCGCCCGGAAGAAGCTGTCATGGAGTTCGAGGCTGATGCTTTTGCTCGCAATGCGCACGGTGGTCCAGAGTGGTTCGCTACGCGCCATATCGGGAAGGGCAACCTGGCGTATGTCGATTCGCATGCGCGGAAGCTCGATCGTCGGACGGCTATGAAGTCGAGCTGGTATTCCAAATGAGTGCCAAGCCAGAGAAACAACGGGCGTCTTTTGGGCAATTGTCGGCCTATTGTTTTTTGCTGATCCTTGTCTTTCTCCTGGCGATCACCACCGCGATTGGTTTTGGTGGAAAAGGCGTCAGCAATCCAGTTCTGGCACTGTTTTCAGCCTTGGCGGCGGCTCCGATCATCTTGTTTGGGGTCAGGGTTCTTCCGGTGGAGGTTCGCCGGGCTCGAAGGTTCGAGGGGCTCATGATCTACGGCATCTTCTGGGTCGTCGGCGCGATCGTTTTCCCGATTTTGGCTTCCGC
>JADZBW010000323.1 GCA_020851885.1 Fimbriimonadaceae bacterium
CGGTGATAAAGGGTGAGACGAAGGAGATGCGCGGATCCTTTCTAAATTCGGGGTCATCCAAATGTGCGATCGCGTTCAGCACCGTGAGCGTGGGGCATTGCCAAGTCCCGTTCTTGCGAAAGGTCCGACCAAGCTCCTTGGCCTTCTCTGGGTTATAGCTCTCGATCATCGCGGCAACTTTGGCACTTCGCGAGAGGGTGGGAGCCTGCAGAAGTTCAGCCTCCCTATCGCAACACCCGGCGAGCACCGAGTAGAAGTGCTCAAAAGACTTCTGACCGGCGTCGCTTGCCTCTTTGGCCGTCACGGCATTCGGAACATGGCCGCAAAATACTCGATTCAACCGCTTGGCCTCACTGGCGATCGCCAAATACGAATTCCGGCTGAGCAGCGAGTAGACCTTGACGAAGTCGGAGCCCTCCTTGGTCACCGTTGCCACGGCCTGGCGACCCTCCTCGGCGTTGGTAACTGCCACCGAACCCGGCCAAATCGGTTTTGGACCATCCACGATGCGCCCCGCCGCCACAATTCTGGGACCGATCAGCGTCCCCTCTTCCATTTTCTTTCGCCAGGACCGGATCGTCGAGATAGGCCCAAACATGTCCCGGATGCCCGTCACGCCGTTGGCGATAAAGAGGGGGAAGAACAGTTGGTCCGACCAGCAGTGAACGTGGCAGTCCCAGAGACCAGGAATCAGGAACTTCCCTGCGCCGTCGATGGTCTTCGCCCCTGCTGCCCTCAGTGGCTTTGAAGAAACCTCCGCGATGAGGCCGTCTCTGATCAGAACCTGTTGATTGGAGCGCACATTCCCTCGCTCGACGTCGATCACCGAGACATTGGAGAGGAGAAGTTCGGTTGCGTGGCTCTGCGCAAGAGCAAGACCCGCTAGAAAGCACAACATTGCGTAGTCCTACTCTAGGAAGGGAGAACAGGTTGCGATATGCCAAAATCTGCCTATGACCCTCGTCCGCGTTTACGTCTCTCTGAAGCCTTCCCTTCTCGACTCAGCGGGCCGAACGGTATCCAGCGCCTTGCAGAAGCTCGGCTATCCCGAATTGGAGGAAGCCCGGATTGGCAAGATGATCGAACTTCGGTTGTCCACCGTCGATGAGAACCGAATCAAGGAGATGTGCGAAAAGCTCCTTGCAAACCCGGTGATCGAGGATTACCGCTTTGAAATTGTGAAGGAAACGGTGGGAGCTTGAGAGTCGCCGTCCTCCAATTCCCTGGTTCCAATTGTGACCAGGATGCCCTATATTCCCTTCGCGAGGACATCGCAGTCGGCGCGGACTATGTTTGGTACGAATCAACCAGCCTAACTGGGTTCGACGCAGTCTTTGTTCCAGGCGGGTTCAGCTTTGGCGACTACCTTCGTTGCGGCGCCATGGCCAGCCGAGCTCCCGTCATGGCCGAGGTCGAGCGCTTCGCCGATGAGGGAAGGCCGGTGATTGGCGTCTGCAATGGATTCCAAATCCTCTGCGAGGCGGGCTTGCTCCCCGGAGCGCTCCTCCTCAACGAGAGCCAGAAGTTCGTTTGCAAAGTCGTCCACCTAAGGGCAGAAAACCACGTGAGCCTTTGGACCCGCGGCGTCGATAAGTTCTTGGAAATCCCGGTAGCCCATGGCGAAGGCAGGTTCATTTGCGATGACGACACCCTCAAATTACTCGAGGACACTGAACGAATCGCCTTCCGATACGTCGATTCCAAAGGCGAAATGACCTCTGAATCGAATCCAAATGGCTCGACGCAGAACATCGCCGGCGTCCTGAACGTAAGAGGGAATGTCTTGGGATTGATGCCACATCCCGAACGGGCGACGAAGGCTTTGCTGGGCTCGACCGACGGCGCGCAGATCCTAAAGGCGCTCACATTGGTAGAAGCAGGTCTTTAGACGAGTCCAACTTCGCCTATAATCTTGGTAATTATCGAACGTGACGATGAGAATTCTTCGAACGATCCTGTTGATCTCAGCCCTCCTGACTGCCCTTCCCGCCTTTGCGGAAAAGAGGGTCATCGGCAAATTGGGCCAAGCAACTGAGAAAACCCCCATCTACTCTTCGATGAGCACCCGCGCTCGCGTCTATTACAAGGTCAAACAGTACGAGTACCTCGTCATCAGCTCCGCGCCGCGAGACAACTGGATGCGCGTCCTCCTCCAGAACGGCATGTATGGCTATGTGCCCGCAGACACGGTGGCAAAACTGCCCTACGAGGTGACCGCAGACGTTCCCGCCTATGCTCGTAATTCTCGCTCCACCGGTTCATTGACCTCGCGATCGGCCGCGGCGAATATGGGTCTCCAGTTCCAGGGCACACCCTATGTTTGGGGAGGCAACGACCTCCGGAACGGAATCGATTGCTCCGGCTTTGTGAAGAAGCTCTACGGAATGGTAGGTCTCGATCTTCCACGCACCGCTTCCGAGCAGGCCCTGGTCGGCCAACCTGTCACGCGACTTGAAAACCTCCAAGCTGGCGATCGCCTCTATTTCTGGAAGAACAAACCCAATAA
>JADZBW010000324.1 GCA_020851885.1 Fimbriimonadaceae bacterium
GCGCTTCCGTGCCTGGCGAATCTGTTGAGTTAGTGGATGAGACTAGTGGTGCCAATGAAGTTGACAATGACCTCACTCAGCTCTATGAGCAGATCCATAAGACCGTCGATGAGCGCGATCAACTGAAGGATCAATTGCTCCGAACGATGGCCGACTTCCAGAATTTTCGCAAGCGAACGCTCGACGAAAAACGCCAGATCGAAGAGAGGGCTAACGAACGGTTCGTCCTCGAACTACTCCCGGTTCTGGACAATTTTGAGCGGGGATTGGGAGCCGCAGAAGGCGGCGGATCACCAGATTCGGTGATCGAAGGCATCCGTGCGATCGATCGGCAGCTTCGCAGTGTTTTGGAAGGGCAAAAGGTGGGTCGAATCGCCGCCGTTGGGCAACCATTCGATCCCGACCTTCATGAAGCGCTGGCAACGATCGCAACAAACGAACATCCCGAAGGAATCGTTCTCGACGAGATCGAGCCCGGTTACCGGTTGGGCGACCGGGTCATCCGTCCCGCCCGTGTTCGTGTGAGCAAGAAGCCGTGAGCCGAAAGCACTTTGGCACCGATGGAATTCGCGGCATCGCCAATGCGAAATTGACTCCCGAACTGGCGTTTCAACTTGGCCAGGCGGCTGGCCGATGGCTGATCGAAACCGGAAAAGAACGCCATGTGGTGATTGGGCGCGATACGCGTCGTAGCGGGCCGATGCTGGGCGCCGCGATCGCTTCCGGTTTTTGTTCGGTAGGGGTGGATGTCGCAACCCTCGGCGTTGCCCCCACTCCGGCGGTGGTCTATGCCGCACGCACGGGACGATATGGATTGGGCGTCGTTATCTCCGCTTCACATAATCCGGCACCGGACAATGGCATCAAGTTGGTCGGTCATGATGGTCGAAAACTTCCCGATGACGTGGAGTCCGATATCGAGCGGTATCTTGAGACCCCTTTGGATTCGCGTCCAACGGGTTCAGCGGTCGGATATTTGGGCGCTTCTAGAAGTGAGATCGACGATTATCTGGAATTCCTCGAGGGTCTGGTGCCAAATCGGCTCGATGGCCTCAAGGTCGCTTTAGATGGAGCCAATGGCGCTGCCTATGAGCTGGGACCCGCTATCCTTGCGCGACTTGGCGCCCAAGTGAGTCTGACCGGCGTTTCGCCGGACGGCATGAACATCAATGAGGAGTGTGGCGCGACCCACCCTGAAACGGTTCAGGCGCTCACTAAGGCAACCGCGTCGGACATCGGAGTTGCCTTCGATGGCGATGCGGACCGAGCCGTTTTCAGTGACGAGCAGGGAAGACTTATCAATGGCGATCGGACGATCGGCATCTGGGCCGTCCACCATTCGATACAGCCTCCAACGGTGGTAGGGACCGTCATGAGCAACGGTGGATTCGAGGCCTATCTGAAAGGCCGCGGTTTTCACCTGGAGAGGACTCCAGTTGGCGACAAGTACGTGGCACAGAAGATCGCCGAGAAGGGAGCGCGGATTGGCGGAGAGCAAAGTGGACATATTATCTTCCCAGAGCTTCAGCCAACGGGAGATGGCCTGGTCACCATGCTCGAGTTGCTCAGCGCGATCAAGGACTCGGGAAGGGCTTCCTCGGAGTGGGTCGACGAGTATGAGTCCTGGCCCCAAGTTTTGATCAATGTTGAAGTTGCCGACCGCGCAACCTGGCACGAGCACTCGGCCGTGAAGGAAGCTCTGGAGGAGGCCGCGACGAAGTTGGCAGGCAAGGGCCGAGTCAACGTTCGCGCCAGCGGTACCCAGCCCATCGTGAGGGTTATGGTCGAGGCAGATAATTACGGCGATCGCGATCGTGCTGCCGACCGAATTCTCACCGCCCTTGAGGCACATGCAGGCGCAAAGGTCTACTCGCGGGTAGATTTGACGCATGCTCTTGGCGATTGATGCCGGTAATACTCAGACCGTCTACGGAGTTTGGGACGGGTCGACTTGGTTGGCGGTTTGGCGCCGCAATACCGATGGCGCCGAAACCGAAGACGAGCTTGCCGTTTGGCTTCAAGGGCTTTGCGAGCTCAGCGGCTTGCCATTCAAGTTCGATCGAGTCGTCGCGGCAACGGTCGTCCCAGCGATTCAGAGCAGCATCACTCGCCTCGCCGACCGATGGCTAAAGGCGCCTTGTCGGTTCTTGGAACATGGCGACCAAGTGGGCCTTTCCGTCGATTACGAACCGAAATCCGCGGTCGGGCCAGATCGAATTGCCAATGCACTGGGAGCGTTGGCTTTCAACAAGCCTCCGATCATCGTCGTCGACTTTGGAACGGCAACCACCTTCGATGTCGTCGATGCGAATCGAACCTACGTGGGCGGCGCGATTTTGCCCGGCATCGAGGTGGCGAGTTCCGCCCTGGTGGGTCGAACGTCCAGGTTGCCTCGATTTGACCTGCGGGCTCCGACAAGGGTCATCGGAAAGACCACGGTGGAGTCCCTTCAATCTGGCATGATGCTCGGCTATGCCGGAGCGATCGATCGCCTTGCCGCTCAAATCGACACGGAGCTTGGCGGTGGCAGCATCATTCTGGCGACAGGCGGACTGGGATCGGTCTTTGTCGATCTTTGTGAGAAGATCGACTCTTACGACCGGACGCTAACGCTGGATGGCCTTGTCATCGCCTCCAAAAGCCTCTTCGCCTAGAAGCGCGCATCTGAAGCCAGATTAGTCAGCACCGGCAGGGTACAGGTCTGGCGGCTTGATCCGCCGGTTGTACCGGTATCCCCACGGCGCATCTTATAGAAGATCTGCCAGCCGAATTCCAAGATCGGCAATTGATTGGACCGCTGCTCAGCCATGACTCGAATCATCGCGTTGGTGAACAAGCCGGTTAGCTTGCCATTTTGAACGTAGCCCTGTGCCTTCTCGCCAGGCATGGTTGCCTGAACCTGAGCCAGTTGCCCAACCATGGGAATCTCGGATCCAAAATAGCGGCCGTTTGAGATCGGACGGTTCGTTTGAAAGAAGGAGAAGACCCGCGCTCCCTTGTTCAGGAAGAGCTTGAACAGGTCAGACTTGGAGACCATCGTTCCAGAGTCCATCGCGGACTCCGTGTCGATCCCGGCAAGCAGATCTTTGCCATCGACATTGACGCCCGCCCCACCGAAGTAAATGAACACCGTCGAATCATCGCCGATCCGTTCCGCCAAGGCAGCGGCGCTCTTCATGATTTGATTGCCAGTCGCATTCAAGACGAGATCGACGTTGGCTTCGGGATAACCGGCGTTGACGATCAGGGCTTCGCGTATACGCTGGGCGTCGTCGGCGGCGAATGGAATGGCCATATCCTGGATTTTGGAGTCGCCGTTTCCAATGATCAAAGCGTACTTGTTTGCGATCGGCGAAACCGGGCCAACCAGGGGATTCAGGCCGGTTCCGGTGGCTTTTGTCGTCGGTTGGGACCCACCCGTTGAACTGGGAATCTTCGTGACGGTGGGATCACTGGTCTTGGCGCCGCCAACGCTCTCGATTGCGGCGCGTTCCTCAGGGGTGACGATCGACGTATCGACTTTCCAGAACGATTTCGCTCCCATCCCGGAGAATTTCGCTTCAAGGGCCTGTCGCTTGGCGGTATCGCCAAGATTGGTATAAATCTGGTTCAGGAAATAGAACGCTTCACGACTCCCCTGTCCCTTCTGAATAAGCATTTCGAATTCGGTGGAAGCCTGTTGGAAAGCGGTGGACCTGTCTTGATCCTTGGCGGCGACTCCACTTCGATACGATGAATACGCGGCTAAGAAGTTGGGAGAGTAGGGGACTCCATCGCGCCATAGTCGCTGCTCAGTGACCGGTCCCGGCAAGCGGGTTGGCTTATCGGTGTCTTCAGGTCTAAAGGCCACTGCTTGCTGAAATGCCGCTCGGGCAGCCGTCCAATCGCCCTTCTTGGCAGCATCCAGACCCTTGTCATACTCGCCAATCCATGATTGAGCGCCCGAAATGCAGGCGCTCAGCGCGAGAACGAAGATCATCCATGAACGTAGTCGAGTCATATGTTAGTTTCCGAAGCGGTAATTAACGCTGATGCCGATATCGTATCCGCCTTTCTCTGGAGAAACGAAGTTGAGATCCAAGGTGTAGCGATTGTCGTTTGGTCGGTACCCAAAGCCAAATGCGAATCCATTTCGGCTGCCAAAGTCGGAACCGCCGCCTGGCACGACGTTGTAGCCCAACCGTATGGGGATTCGGAAGCCGTTTGTCTGATAGCTGTACTCAAGCCCGAAGCCGGCCGTCGTCTGGGCATTTCTGTCGAAGACTTGGCTGCTTTCACCGGCGAAGAAGTGCTGGATCTGAAGTCCGTAGACGACGAAGTCTCTGCCTCCACGCATTCCGTCCTGTCGAAAGGCCACGCCACCCAGCAGCCGAGCTGGTACGCGATCGTAAAGATCCTTGGTTTCCGAGTTGCCATTCAAGTCGATCTCGCTGCGGTAGCTGAGTCCAAAACTGACGTTGGGGTTGTTCTTGGGAATGATCTGGAAGCCGGCGATGAAGCCCAGACCATTGCCTGTCTCATCCAAGTCGGTATCGATGAGCAAGTTGTTGCCACTATCAGCTAATTGAGCCCGGTCTGCGATCCGCTGCCGTAAATACTGAAGGCCCACGCCCCAACTGAAGTTCTGGGAAGCGGATGCCTTGC
The DNA here is from genome assembly GCA_020851885.1 of Fimbriimonadaceae bacterium. GTDB lineage: Bacteria > Armatimonadota > Fimbriimonadia > Fimbriimonadales > Fimbriimonadaceae > 55-13. The sequence goes on from JADZBW010000324.1 coordinate 4,645, forward strand.
CATAGGCTACGGTGAAGTAATCGCTTTGAGCCTGAATGTCTTCGCGATAGAAGTTGACCGGGTTTCCGCCCACAAGGACGCCATCATTGGTTCGGGTGTCTTTTATGTACCCCCCAATATTGTA